>CAYULZ010000001.1:0-42635 GCA_964445865.1 uncultured Lachnospiraceae bacterium
CAGAGGTCTGCAAAACCTTTATCCCCGGTCCGATTCCGGGTGGCGCCTCCAAAAAATCCTGCACGAAAGTGCGGGATTTTACTTTTTACCTCTTACCTCTTCACTCTTACCTAAATTGGCAGGATTTTTTGGGAAGTAATAGGTAAAAGGGAAGAGGTAAGAAGTGAGGTAGCTTTTCGCCGTGGCGAAAAGCATTTTTGTTTTTTATATTGAAAAGCACCACAAAGTGTGATATAATCTAATCAAGAAAGGCGGTGGGAATTATGAAGATTGTATGCTTGCTTATGAAGATTGTGCGCTTGCCGATACAAATGATTGCCCTCCTATTGCAAACGTATTTTATCGTGGAAACGATTCACCTTTATACCCGTGGCTACGTTACTTTTATGGGGACTCCCGTTGAAAACGCGTGGTTTTCTCTCCTTTTTACGTTGCTTATTGTGGTAGCCTGCGAGGTCGTTTCTTTTGTGGATGCTGTTCTTTTCGTGGCTTCCAAGCATAATGTGTATAGCTTTATCTATCTGGCACTCTTTGGTATCAACGCCATTTGCTTTATGACGTTGGCATATAACAGTGAGTTTGGAACCACCTTTTGTATGGTGCTTTACGCGATACTTTTTGTGCTCCGTATTGTCAATTGCGTCTTGAATGCGATGGATCTGTTGAAAACATGCAAGCGGACACCTGCTCGCTCCTCTAACAATGAAAGCACCCTACGGGGTGCTTTTTCTTTTCGGCAATACCCTGCGCGGTGCTATAAATTTTCTTTACAAGAGCAAAAAAATGTGCTATAATAATCCCAAGAAAGGCGGTACAAGCATCATGAGAAAAAATTTTAATACCAAGCGCAAAGGTCCGATCCTCTATCCGCAGCCGGTGTTTATCATTGCCGCATATGATGACGGCGGGACACCGAATGGTATGAACGTGGCGTGGGGAGGAATCAGCGATTATGACGAGCTGTCCTTCTGCGTTGCGGACGATCACAAGACGACCCAAAATATTCTTTCCCGAAAAGCCTTTACGGTCAGCATGGCCGATGCGGCTCACGTTGTCGAATGCGATTATTTAGGGGTGGTATCGGGAAATGACACACCGGACAAAATGGCCAAAGCGGGCCTTCATTGCATCAAGAGCGAATTTGTGGACGCACCGCTCTGAGGAACTGCCGATGGCGGTCGAGTGTACGTTGGTATCTTATGATGTGGAAAGCGGTCGCTTGATTGGCAAGATCGTCAACGTTAGTGCCGACGAGCGCATTTTGGACGAGGACGGCAAGATTGATCCGTCGAAGCTACGCCCCATCACGTACGATTCGATGAATCAAGCCTATCTGGTGATTGGCGAAAAGGTTGGAAATGCGTTTCGCGACGGATTGCAATTGAAATAAGCTTTGAGAATATTGATATGAGCCAAAAAATACAGAGCGGGCGATGCCCATTCCTTGCTACGGATTGGGCAACCATACGGTGGCGCGGCGTTTGCTCGAATTTGGCGTACGCTTCATTTTCCTTGCTGAGAAATTCTTTTTGAAATCATGATTTGAAAATAAAACAGGAGGGACACCATGATCAACTGGTCTTATAAAACGCGCGGAGGATCTTCTCCGCAAGGGAAGCCCAAGGTATACCTTGCGTATCATCCCGACGATGCTTCGTTCGTGGACGTAATTGCCGACGAGATTTTGGCCGTGGCGAATTGTGCGGTGTTTTATCGTACCGAGCCCATTGCCGACGCGACCGAGCATTTTGAGCTTTTGGCCGACGTATCCCTTTTTGTGATTCCCGTAACGACGAGATTTTTGATTCAGTCCTCCGAGGCGCGCTCGCTGGAGCTTCCGTTTGCCGAGGAGCGGCATATCCCGATTCTTCCTTTAATGCAGGAATCCGAGCTCGATGAGCTGTTTCGCGAGAAGTGTGGGGAGATCCAATATCTGGACAAAACCAAGAGAGATGCGACGATGATCTCTTACGAGGAGAAGCTCAAGGGCTTTTTGGAATCCATTTTGATTGGCGACGAGCTGGCCGAAAAAATTCGCCTCGCCTTTGACGCCTATATTTTCCTTTCTTATCGCAAAAAGGATCGCAAATATGCGCAAGAGCTGATGCGACTGGTTCACGAAAACGACTTTTGCCGCGACGTGGCGATCTGGTATGACGAATATCTGACACCGGGCGAAAACTTTAACGATATGATCGCCGCTGCGCTTCATAAAAGCTCGCTGTTTGCTCTTGCTGTTACGCCCAATCTGGTCAACGAAAGCAATTATGTGATGAACGTAGAGTATCCTATGGCCAAGGAGGAGCAAAAAACGGTTCTGCCCATTGAGTTTGTTCCTACGGACAAGACCGAGCTGGCCAACGCTTACGACGGGATCGCGGACGCGATTGTGCATACGGATACCGACGCGTTGCAGCTTGCCTTGAAGGATGCGTTGCACCGTGTGGCACTGCGGCGTTGCGACGATGACCCGCAACATACGTTTTTTATCGGCTTGGCCTATCTTTCGGGGATTGACGTAGAAAAGAACGTCAGCCGCGCCATCGAATTGATTACGGCGGCTGCCGAAGCCGATCTTCCCGAGGCCATTGAGCGGCTCGTGGCCATCTACTACAACGCCGAAGGCGTCGAAAGAGATCCCGAGGAGGCCCTCCGCTGGCTCAAACGCTTGGCGACCGTATATCAGGCACACTACGAGGCGGATAAAAAGGAAGAAAATGCCGTTTGCTATCTCAAAACGCTGTTCCGACTTGGAACCTGTCTGCGCGAGGAGGACGAGCTCTCCGAGGCATTCGAGACCTTCCAGCAGATGCTTGAGGCTTCCTTTGACATGGAGGAAGCCTATGAATGGCCGTGGCTTTTGCAGCATCAGGCGCTATGCTTTACCCAACTGTCCGATCTTACCTTGATGGTGGAGGATTACGAAACGGCAATTTCCTTTTACGAGGAGGCCATCGAGCTCGCGGAGGAGATGGTAGAGCAGGAGGATAGCGTAGAAAATCTCCATACGTTGGCGGTGATCTATAACAATGGCGCGGCCGGCCTTTATCGCAATCTCATGGTTAGCATGATCAAGGAGGGAGACTTTTCTAAAGAATATTATCAAAAGGCTCTTAAGGTGATGGAAAGGATCGTCAGCCGCAGTTCGGCCGAGCGCTATCGTCGCGATCTTGCCGTCAGCTATAGCAATCAAGGCATGCTTGCGGCAACGAGTGAGGACTATGAAACGGCCAAGCACTATTATCAAAAGGCGATCGATCTGCTCGAAACCTCGGCAGATTGCCAATCCGTGGATATCATCGCAGATATCGCACATGCCCATATCGAGCTTGGCAAGGTTCATGCGCTGTGTGGTAAAATGGGCGCGGCGCGGCAGGAGTACCGTCAAACGCTTGCCATTCTCGAGCCCGAATTGGCAAAAAAAGAGCATCCCACCTTGCACGCATTGCACATGCGGGTGTATGAGGGGATAGGTGCTACCTATGAGCAAAAGGGAGACCTGGTCAATGCACGCTACTATTTTAACAAGGAGCTTGTGGGGCTGTATCCCCACGCATCCTCACTTGCTATCGAGGATATGCGCGAGCTGCTGCAATCGTTCTTGGACGAGGCGGAGGCAAACAAAAAATCCTTTGGGGAACAAGAGTATATTCCCACGCGCATGTATCATTTGGCCTTTGCGCTCGTGTCCCGCATGATCGGTCAATCCGACGTGATGTACGATCACCATCTCTATGCCGAGGTTTGTTATCAGCTTTGTATTTATCATGGGTGCTTTAGCGATATTGCGCTCTCGACGCAGTATGGAGAGGAGGCACGTCGCGTTTGGATGGAGCTTTCGCATCTGCGTCCCGACATCGAAACATTCAGACAAAAAATCGAGCTCGTGTCGCTGCTTTTGAAAAAGGACTATGAGTAAACCGAGAAGGTACAGATACAAAAAACGAAAAAGCAGAGATTTTTCTCTGCTTTTTCACTTTTTTAAAAAACTTGACGTTTTTTAGACACAAATGTCACATTTTACTTGCTTTATTTAGAGATGTGTGGTATAATGATAAAGAATGGGATCGTATGCGATCTTCCATGAAATTGTTTTCGGGGCGTTTCAAAAAACCCCCATTTAGGAGGAAATCATGAATTCGAAAATCAGTTTGTTGGATTGTACGTTGCGCGACGGTGCGTACGTTGTGGATGCCAAGTTCGGCTCCTCGGCGATCAAGGGCATTGTCAATAAGCTTCAGGATGCCAACATCGACATCATTGAATGCGGATGGCTCAAAAATTCCCCCCATGAAAAAGGCACTTCCTTTTACCACGTACCCAACGATTTTGCACAGTATCTCAACCATAAAAACCCCAACATCATTTACGCGGCGATGATCGACTGGGACCGTTACGATCTCGATTATCTGCCCCCGTATGATGGTAAGACCATCGACGCGATCCGTGTCGTGTTCCCGCACGGAAAGCACAGAGAGGGCGTTGAGGTCGGACGCAAGATCAAGGAAAAGGGATATAAGGTATTCTTCCAGGCTGCCAACACGCTTGGCTACTCCGACGAGGATCTGCTCGACCTCGCGGCAGCCGTCAACGAGGTCAACCCCGTCAGCTTGTCTGTCGTGGACACCTTTGGTGCCATGTTCGAGGAGGATCTGGAGCGCATTGTTAAGGTGCTGGACAAGCACCTCAACCCCGAGATCCAGATGGGCTTCCACTCGCACAACAACCAGCAGCTCTCGTTTGCCCTGACGATGCATTTCATTCAGATGCAGAAGAAGAGCGGCAGAGATGCTGTCGTAGACGCTAGCCTTTGCGGCATGGGCCGCGGCGCGGGCAACGCAACGACCGAGCTCGTTGTCAGCTATATGAACAAGAAGTGCGACACGCACTACGATATGGATGCCGTGATGGACGCCATTGACATCTATATGGAGTATTTCAAGGAAAATTACGAGTGGGGCTATTCGACGCCTTACTTCATTGCCGGTCTGTATTGCTGCCATGTCAACAACATCGCTTACCTGCTTAACAATCACCGTACCAACGCCAAGGACATGAGAAACGTGATCGAGTCGCTCGATCCCGCCGACCGCAAGAAGTATGATTACGATCTGCTCGAGCAGAAGTATCTGCAGAACTGCAACCATGACCTAAACGATACCCAGACGGTCGCCGATCTGACCAGAGCGATCGCGGGCAGAGAGGTGCTTCTCGTAGCACCCGGTAAAAGTGCCGTGCAAGAAAAGGCAGCCATTGATGCGTATATCAAGGAAAAGAAGCCCGTTGTGATCGGTGTCAACGCCATTCTGCCCGACTACGACTACGACTACGTGTTTTATGCCAATCCCGCAAGATACGAATACGCCGAGGAGAGCAACGCAAAGACGTTTGCAAGCTTTAAGCGCATTCTCTTATCGAACATCAAGACCGAGCCCGATGAAGGCGAGTACGTGATCGCGCTCAACAGCGTCGTCAAGCGCGGCTGGGTGCATTTCGATAACGGTATGATCTGCGCGCTCCGCCTGATGGAGCGTCTTGGCGTTAAGAACGTATCCATTACAGGCTTTGATGGCTTCAAGGCACGCTACAACCAGAGCTACGCCGACCCGTTCCTGCCCTCGCTCAAGACCGATAGCACGTGGAATGAGCTCAATCGTGAGATCAAGAGCATGTTTGAGGACGTCAAGGCGTCGGCACAGAAAATCCAGCATATTTCCTTCCTCACCCCGAGTCTTTTCGCAGAGGAAGCATAAAAGGGGAACGCATATGAAAATTAAAGTTTCGGATTACGTCATCAAGTGCCTCGAGGCTACGGGCTCGACGCATATGTTTATGCTCCCCGGCGGCGGTGCGATGCATCTGAACGACTCGCTTGGCAAGAGCGAGAAGATCCAATATATCGCTTGCCTGCACGAGCAGGCCTGCTCGATCGCGGCAGAGGCCTATGCGAGAGTCAACAATCAGATCGGACTGTTGATGGTCACTACGGGCCCCGGCGGCACGAATGCGCTGACGGGTGTTGCCGGGGCGTACCTCGAGTCGACCCCTATGTTCGTCGTGTCCGGTCAGGTCAAGAGAGCCGATATGATCAACGGCCAGGGCTTGCGCCAGCAGGGCATGCAGGAGCTTGACATCATTTCTGCCGTCAAGTCTATGACAAAGTACGCGGAGCTTGTGGACGATCCTATGATGATCCGTTATCACATGGAGCGTGCACTGTACGAGGCAACGAACGGCCGTCCCGGCCCTGTATGGCTCGACATTCCGCTTGACGTACAGGCTACGATGGTCGAGGAGGACGAGCTGATCGGCTTTACGCCGGCAAGCTTCCTGCCTGCCGATACGGCATATCTTGAGAAGCAGGTGCTCGAGGTGATCGAGCGCTTGAACAGGTCTGAGCGTCCCGTGCTGATGGCGGGCAACGGTATCCGTCTGGCGGGCGCGATCGCCGACTTTGATACGCTGGTCGAGACACTGGGGATTCCCGTGCTCACCACGTGGAACGGCATCGACCTCATTGAGGAGACGAGCCCCTATTACTACGGCCGTCCCGGCGGTCTCGGTCATCGCTACGCCAACTTTATGCAGCAGAACTCCGATCTTTTCCTGAGCATCGGTGCGCGTCTGAACCTTTTACAGACGGGCTATAACTACAACGGCTTCGCACGCGCCGCAACCAAGATCATGGTCGACATCGACAACGCCGAGCTTCATAAGACCAACGTGCGTCCCGACGTGCCGATCTGCGCCGACGCGGGCGACTTTATCCGCATGCTCTTGAAGCACAAGGATCTGATCAAGAAGGTCGACCGTTCGGCTTGGTTTGCTTACGGCGACCGCATGAAGGCAAAATATCCGATCGTGCCCGACGAGTATTGGGCAGAGGAGGGCAAGGTCAATACTTACTGCCTGCTCGAAACGATCTCGAAGCATATGACGCCCGACGACGTGTACGTTTCGGGTAGCTCGGGTAGCTGTATTGACGTGTCCATGCAGACCTTCCGTGTCAAGAAGGGACAGCGCGTGTTCTGCACGAAGGGTCTGGCCTCGATGGGCTACGGTCTCCCCTCGTCGATCGGTGCCTGCCTTGCCAGCGGCAAGAAGCGCACGGTCGGTGTCAACGGTGACGGCGGCTTCGTGATGAACATTCAGGAGCTGGAAACGATCCGACGCTTGAACCTGCCGATCAAGCTGTTCGTGCTCTGCAACGAGGGCTACGGCGCGATCACGGCTACACAGACCAATCTGTTTGGCGGACATTTCGTCGCCTGCAACGAGCAGTCGAACCTCTCGATCCCGCATATTGCCAAGGTTGCCGATGCCTTTGGCCTCAAAACGCTCGTCATTCACGATAACAGCGAGCTCGACGCCAAGGTTGCCGAGGCTCTTGCCTACGACGGTCCCGTGATCATTGAGGTGCATACGCCCATCGGCCTGACGGCTCGTCCGAAGCAGATCTCCTATAAGAGATCGGACGGACAGATGGAATCACTGCCGCTTGAGTTCATGGCTCCTGTCATCAGCGACGAGGAAATGCGTGAGAATATGATCATTCCGATGTTTGAAAAGGGTTGATCGCGATGAAATACGTTTTCTTTGACCTGGACGGCACGCTCGTCGATACGGGCGAAGGCATTATGGCCTCGATTCGCCACGCACTGGAGGTCATGGGCGAGCCTGCACTCGATGAGAGTACTCTGCGTTGCTTCATTGGACCGCCCCTCAAGGAGCCCTTTATGACACATTGCGGCTTTTCCGAGGAGCGTACGTTGGAGGCGATCAAGACTTTTCGCGCGCACTATGCGCAGGTCGGCAAGAATATTTGCGAGCCCTACGACGGCATCCGCGAGATGCTGATCCGTCTGGAGGACGCGGGCTTTGTGCTGGCCGTTGCCACCTCGAAGCCGACGGTGTTTGCCACGGATATTCTCGATCGTTTTGATCTGTCGAAATATTTCGTGCAGATCGTGGGAAGCAATCTCGACAATACGCGCTCGAAAAAGAGCGAGGTCATTGACGATCTGCTTGCCGAGCTTGCGATCGACGATCCGCAAGAGGTCGTCATGATCGGCGACAAGGCGCAGGATCTCGTCGGCGGCAAAATCTGCGGCACGAAGGGAATCGGTGTGACGTACGGCTTTGGCAGCGTCGAGGAGCTCTCGGCCGAGCCGCATATCGCGCTCTTGGATAGTCCTGCGGCTGTGGCAGATTTTCTTATCAAGTAATTCTATATTTTTAAGCAGGGCGAAGAATTTTCTTCGCCCTGCTTTTTTTACGAAACAATTTCGTAAAAAAAAGACTTGCCAAGCGTGGGGCGGTGTGTTACAATATAAAAAACGTGGCTAAGGAGAAGACTCATGCTTTATACCTATTCGATCATGCCTCTGGACGAGGAGCATTTTGACGAAATTTGTGCCGATGTGCGCGATCAATACGAGAGAGGGATCAGCTCCTGCCCAATGTTCAAGCTGACGCTGGTTCCCGAGGGCAATCCCGTGTGGGATAAGGTTGGTCCTGCCTGCAAGATCTACCGCCGTTTCCGCGAGGCGCTCGCGCCAGACGGCATCAAGACGGGTGTTCTGATTCAGGCCTCGCTCGGCCACGCGTATACGATCACGCCCAACCCCTTCCGTAAATATCTCAATCTTGACAGTGGCAACGAGCAGTTTGTCTGCTGTCCTGCCGACGAGGGCTTCCTTGATCATTTTTCTGACGTTTGCCGACAGATCGCCGCCGAGCATCCCGATGCGATCATGCTTGACGACGACTTCCGCATGGGCGTTCGCCCCGGTCGCGGCTGCGCCTGCTCGTATCATATGCAGGAATTCAATCGCCGCGCGGGAACAAATATGACGCGCGAGGAGCTCTATGCGCACATCATGGCGCATCCCGAGACCGATCGGCTGACCAATATCTTCCTTGACACCCAGCGCGATTCGCTTGTTGCTGCCGCCACGCGCTTCCGTGAGGCCATTGACAGTGAGGATCCCGCCATTCAGGGAATCAACTGTACGAGCGGCGATGCCTGCGATTTCGTCGTCGATTATTGTAAGATCTTTGCAGGTAAGGGCAATCCCTCGATCGTCCGCTGTGCCAACGGCACGTACTCGCCGCTGAGTGTCCGCCGCTTCAGCGATATCATGCGCACGGCCGCCGTTCGTGGCGGTAAGCTGAAGAACCACGGCGTGGATATCGTCCTCGCCGAGACCGATACCGTGCCGTTTAACCGCTACGCCAAGAGCGCGCGGTATCTGCACTCGCACTATGCCTATTCGATGCTCGAGGGCCTTAAGGGCGCCAAGCACTGGATCACGCGTCTGTCGGCTCATGAGCCGAGCTCGGGCAAGGCCTTCCGCGATATTCTTGCCAAGCACGCAAGGATGTACGAGGAGCTGGCAAGAATTTCCGACGAGCTGACGTGGGTCGGCTGCGGCTCGGCCTTTATCGAGCAGCCCCGCCCGCGTTTCCACAATGAAAACTTCCGCTATTGGCATGAAAACGAGTGGATCGCCTCGAACATCGAGCGCATGGGTCTGCCGTTCTACTATACCGACAAGGTGGGGAAGGCACTCTTCGTCGAGCAGACCGTCGTGGCGGACATGACCGATACGCAGATCGAGACGCTCTTTGAGGGATCGGTCTTTGTCGATGGCGAGTCGGCGCGTCTGCTTTGCGAGCGCGGCTACGGCGACCGTCTTGGCGTGGATGTGACAGAATGGGATATGGGAGTGGTCAGCAGCGAGGTCTTTGTCGATGCCCCCGATTGCGTTTGCTCGAAGCAAAAAAATCTGCGCCGTCTGATCCCGACGAAGGAGGGCGTGCGCGAGCTTTCTCATAATTTCCGCTATAAGGACGGCGGTAAGATCCTGCTGGCTCCCGCCGTGACCGCATACGAGCGAGAGGCAGGGAAGCTGTCGGTCGTCTATTGCGGCGTGCCGAAGGCTGATTTCAAGTATACCGAGGGCTTTGCCTTTCTCAACGAAACGCGCAAGGCGCAGTTCGTGTCGCTCTTGAAGGAGGCTGGCGCGCTTCCCGTGTATTGTGTGGGTGACGATGAGGTCTGCCTGCGTGCGGGCATGCTTGCGGACGGCTCGCTGTTCGTGGCGGCCGTGATGCTCGGCTACGATCCGATGGATGCGCTGACGCTGTATCTCGAAAAAGCGCCGAAGGCGGCACGCCTCTTGCGTCCCGACGGCACGTACGAGTCCGTATCCTTCGAGAAGATCGGCGACGATACCTACGTCTTTGATGCACGCGTCGAGCCGATGTATCCCGCGTTTTTGGTGATTGAGTAAATAATCATGGGCTGTACGAAGGTGGCAGAAGTCTTCCTTGCCGCAAATCTTATCAAGATTCCCGAATAAAAAAGAAAAGCTCCGCGCAGTCATAGGCTGCGCGGAGCGATTTTTTTATCGGGTTCTTTCATGCGTTTGGACGTATTGCTTGACGATCTCGGCCTCGGAGAAGCTCTCGCGAACGCCGCAGATGATCTGATAGGTCTCGTGACCCTTGCCCGCGAGGAGAATGATATCGCCCTTCTGCGAATGGGAGAGCGCGTATTCGATCGCGCGGCGGCGATCGGTGATGGCGACGTAGGGGCAGGAGCCGGCCGTGAAATACGAGGCAACCTCGCTGATGATGGCTGCAGGCGGCTCATTGTCGGGGTTATCCGAGGTCAGAATACAGAAATCGGCATCGCGTGAGGCCACGAGTCCCAGCTCGGCACGGCGCATACGCGTGCGTCCGCCGATCGAGCCGAACAGGCATACCAGACGCGTCGGCTCGTAGGTGCGGAGCGCCTGCAACGCGGCCTTGAGGCTGACACCGTTGTGCGCGTAGTCGATGACGACGGTCGCGCCGTTCGAAAGCTCGTAGGTCTCAAAGCGACCCTTGATGCGTGTGGTACGAATGGTTTCGGTGATCGTTTCGATCGAAAGTCCCATGCGCGTGCAGACGGCGATGGCCGTCAGAGCGTTGTAAACGCTGAATTCACCGGGGAAGGAGAGCGAAACGGGATACTGCCTGTCGTCATGCGAGCAAAGGAAGCTGACGCCGATGTTGCCCGGCGAACGGAAATACGTAATGGCCGAGGCACAGAAATCGCCGTTACCGCAAATTGAGGTCCGTGCCTTGTCGCAACGGTTGGCGGTAACCATTTCGGTCGCGTGAGGATCGTCGGCGTTGTAGACGATGTACTCGGCGCCGTAATCGGTAAAGAGCGTGCGCTTGCAGAGCTTGTAATCGTCAAAATCGGGGTGCTCGTACTCGCCGATGTGATCGGGGGCGAGATTGGTAAAGACGCAGATGTGATAGCGAATGCCGTACACACGTGCCATCTTCAGCGCCTGCGAGGAGACCTCCATAACGAGCGTGCGAATGCCTGCGTCGAGCATCTTGCGCATATGCATATGTAGGTCGTAGCTTTCGGGGGTTGTATTGACCGTATGAATGTGAGTGTCCAGATAAGACACGCCGTTCGAGCCGATGTATCCCGTCGGAATGCCGTTCTTGTTGAGAATGTCGTAGATCAGAAGCGACGAGGTCGTTTTGCCCTTCGTGCCCGTGATGCCGATGATGGTCATTTCGTCGGCGGGATGGCCGAAGAAGGCAGCCGAAAGAATGGCCAATGCGCGGCGCGTGTTGGGCGTGACGATGATAAAGGCATCGTCGGGCAGGTCGGTCGGGTGCTCGGTGACGAAGATGCGGCACATGCGGTTGTACGCTCCGAAGGCGTAGTCGTGGCCGTCGGTCAGCGTACCCGGCAGACAGACGAACATCGAGCCTGCAAAGACCTTACGGGAATCGCAGGAGAGGGAGACCACATCGGTGGTGGCGGGATCCATTCCCGAGCGGTTGATGATCTCATTGTAATCAATGGCGCGGATCAATTCACTGAGCAGCATGACAAATTCCTTTCATGGGGTGAAGTGTAAGGGAAAATTGCATCAGATCGCCGTCGAAGCCGACGGGCTCCTTGCCACACCGACAAATGGCCGAGAGGGCAAGTACCTCCATCGAATCGATGAAGCGGGGATCGGAGAAATGGTTTCGTTTAAAAAGAGAAAGCTCGGTACAGCCGAGAATCACGCGCTCACAGCCACGGGAAAACAGCTCGTCGGCAACGACACGGAAGGCCGCCGTGTCGGGCGGCAGACTGCGCTTGATCTGATCGTAGATGATGTGGGAAACGACAGCTTGTCCTTCGGCAGACGGCGTCAGATATTCGATGCCGACGTCGGTAAGGGCTTCCTTGTACGCGCCCGAGGCGACCGTGCCCTCGGTGGCGAGAACGCCGACGCGTGTCAGCCCCAAAAATCGGCAGAACGCGGCGTTTTGCTCAATGATATTGAGCACGGGCACGTCTACCGCCGCTTGTACACCGGTGTAGAAGCAGTGCGCCGTGTTGCAGGGAATGGCGAGCAGGTCGGCGCCCGCGCGCGCAAGGCGCGCGGCCTCCTCGGCCATGGCAGGCAGAGGATCGCCGTCCGAGCGACCGAGGATAAAGTCGGTGCGGTCGGGGGTGGAGGCTCGCGAGGAGATCAGAAGATCTAAATGCTCCTGATCGCGCGCGGCGCGGGTGTGCGCCGTCAGCATCTCATAAAAATATACGCTGGACATCGGACCGAGTCCGCCTAAAATTCCGAGTATGGCCATAAACGTCCGTATCCTTTCACGTAAGCGGTTGGGTTGGGGTGTCGCACAGCTGCTGTGCAAGTGCCGTGAGGGGCGGGGCAGAAAAGATCGCGTCAGTGTCCGACAAAATAAAACGGCTTTCCAGCACCGCCGCGTAGCGTGTTACGGTATCGCGCGCCCGATCGGAGCAGGGAACAAGGATCGGGAGCATGCCCTCGCTTTTTTCGACAAAGGCGATCAGCTCCTCTACGCGCAATCGATCGCAGTCGGTCTGCGGCAGGCGAAGCGTCTGGGAGGAGAGGTCGAACAGATCGCGCAGGCGCGATCGGCCGCAAATCAGTGAGACGACGCCAAAGCGACGAAACAGACGGCCGGCGAGACGGTGTGCCTCAGGCGTATTGTCAAGAAGAACGGGCAAAATGCCATCCTTCAGCGTTTCGTTCACATCACGTGCCGTCGTCATACGTCCTCCTTGGAACCGCGCGCGGTTCTTTGATCTATCTTCATTATAGCATACCGAAAAATGTTTGTCAAATACAAATCCTCGGAAAAAGACAAAAAAAGCGGGAAAAGGCAACTTTTTTTGAGCAGGCGGGAGGGAAGTGCGTCAAAAGGAAAATATTTGCCGTAAAACCCTTGCAAAAAACATCACGGAGGATTATAATGAGGATAAGAATTCATCGAAGGAGGCCGTATGAAAAAGGAAACGCTATATCGGATATTTTCGCACATACCGACGCTTGAGACGGCGCGCTTGCTTTTACGTCCTCTGTGCGTGGCAGACGCCGACGATATGTACCGGTATGCACAGCGCGCAGACGTGACCGAGTATCTGTTGTGGTCTCCGCATCCGTCTGCGAGCTACACGCGGGATTACCTGGCATATATCGAGGAGCGCTACGCCATGGGGGATTTTTACGATTGGGCGATCGTGGAAAAGGAAAGCGGTCGTATGATCGGCACCTGCGGCTTTACGGCCGTTGATGCGCCGCATAACGTCGGCGAGATCGGATACGTCCTTTCCCCCGAGTATCACGGCAAGGGCTACGCGACCGAAGCGGCGGCGCGCGTGCTTCGCTTTGGATTTGAGACGCTTTCCTTGCATCGCATCGAGGCGAAATTTATGCAGGGTAACGATGCGTCCTTGCACGTGATGGAAAAGCTTGGCATGCGTTTTGAGGGCTACCGACGCGACGGCATGCTCGTCAAGGGGCGCTACCGTACCATCGGGATATGTGCGTTGCTGGAGCAGGATAGTCGGGGATTTGATGCAAAGCCTTGACAAACGGGGGAAATAGGACTATAATGAACATGAATACACGTGCTTGACCGAGGCTTGTCAAGTAACAAGGAGGACATTATGATCGTTTCGATCGTCTTTTTGGTGCTCGCGGCGCTTTTTACCTTTTTGGGTGTTCTGAAGGGGAAAAAATATACGTGGGTATTTTCTGCCGCCAGAATCGTGGGTGCGGTGATTGCCGCTTTGCTGACCATGCTTCTCTCGGTGCTTTTGGCGCGTCTTGTCGGTAGTCTTCTTTCGGGCGTGATCGGCAATTCGCTTTCCGGAAATATGCAGGGACTGCTTACGGAGCTTCCCTCGGCATCCTTTGCCCTGATGGCACTGATCGCGATGCTGGTCTCTCCCGTGCTGTTCTGGCCGATCTTTCCGATCGTTTATAACCTGCTCAATCTTTTGCTGAAATTCATCAGCCGCGTGTTAGCAGCGCGTATGCCGAAAAAGGTTACGGGACTGGGTGGAGAAGCGCCGACCGAGGGCACGAAGCGCGTGCGCAACGCGGCTCTGCGCGTTTATGGAAAGAATCCTACCGGCATGATCTTGGGTGGCGTGTGCGGCTTTTTGCTGTTCTGTATCGCGCTCGTGCCCTTGGTTGGCTTGACGGGAACGGTATACGACGTGGCCGCGATCGCGGTGACGGCCTCGGGGGAGGATTCGCTTCCGAGTGCGTTGACCGACGCGTTGGACGATTCGGTCAGCAATGCGGGCTCGGTGGTTGTTCGTACGATCGGCGGTCAGGCGCTGTATAACGGCCTGACGACCTATTGGGCAGGAGAGGATACGGTGCACCTCGACCGCGAGGTCAAGCTCCTCAGCTCCTGCGTGGGCTCGTTGACGACCTACTCGAATCCCAAGATTCCGCGTGTCGCGGTGGCCGAGACGGTTCGCGGTATTGAGCCGGCTCTGGAGCAAGCGACTCTCGTCCCTCGCGTGGGCGCGGAGCTGGTCGATGCGGCCTCGGATGCCTGGCTGGACGATAAGGAATATCATGGCATCAAAATGCCGTCGCCTGCGGGCTACGAAAGCCTGATGAAAACGATCGTCAAGACCCAGCAGGGAGCAACGGCACAGACCTTCCGAGAAGATATGGGAACCGTCGTTCACATGATGGCGTATCTGATAGAAGAGGATGCGATGGGAAAGATCCAAGGCAACGCGATGGCGTTGTTTGCGGATCAGGAGCTGACTGAGGCACTGCTTTTGGATCTTCTTGAAAATCCGAGACTTTACGTGACGGTCGGTAGTGCGCTCGATCTTGGTGTAGATAAGATCGCCGACAATCTGCAAATGCACAAGACGCGCAACACGTTGTACGACGATCTTTGCAAGGATCTGTCGGCTGTGGCGCGCGCAAGTGATGCGAATGTGCAGGAGGAATGTGACCGTGCGGCTAAGGCCTACCGTAGCGTGTTGGAATCCTACGGCATTACAGCCGAGGACGACGTGTATGCGCGTGCAGCTGTTGCTTCTGCCTCGCAGAGTACGGATATGGTATGCTGGTTTGCCGATGAGGGCGTGGTGACGGCCGAAACGATGCCGCAAAAGAGCATTCTTGTGACCTCCTCGGAGCTTGTGATCGAGCCCGTTTCCGTTCAGAATAAGGAGAACGAGGCCAAGATGCTGTCCGAAGCGCTGGCAACCATTTCCGACGTGTCCGAGCAATCGGCTGCCTCCGATATGGACGTAGCCGATTTCATTGCTGACTTTGGCCCCGCGCTCGATGCACTCTCGAAGACCGAGACGGTTGGACGGGAAAAGAGCGGCAAGATCTTCAAGGCCTCCTTGCAAAGCAAAAAGGTCTCCGATCAAATCGGCTTTTCCGTGATCGAAGCCTCGAATGCGGCCGATACCATCAACGGCAACGCTGATCGAAGCAGCTATGCGGTTCAAATGCTGTCGCTCTCGCAAACCGTTCGCGTGATCCGAAGTGCAGGTACTGCCGAGGGTGATGCCGCCATAGAGGCACTGATTCGGAATCTGACCCCCGAATCGGCATCGACGCTCCAGACGCTGTCAACGCCGAGCGTCATGATGAACCATGGCGTTTCCGAGCGAAGCTCCGAGCCTGTCGCAACGATGATGTCCGATATGTTCGGCAATCTGTCCGACGCGAAGCAGGAGGGCATGAGCGAGGAACAGCTGCAGAAGGAAACGGCGGCTGTCAACAAGGTCATGACCACGGGTATGAACGCAAGCAACTCGAACGGCGCGGCCTTCGGTGAGGGAAGCGCGACGGGAACGAGTGCCGATCAATTCGTTACCGATATTCTCGATTCCGACGTTGTTTCGCAGACGCTTGTCGAGCAGGTATACGGAGAAGGCAGCGAGCCGAAGAACGACCCGCTTTTGAGCGAGCGTACCATGACCGCTGAGGAAGAAGCCGAGCTGATGACTGCGCTGAACGACAAGTGGGACAACGCCACCGACGAGCAGAAGGCGGATGAAGGCTACCAGAAGAAGCTCGTTTCGATTGCCGCGTTGATGAACGTAGCGGTAGAGGTCGGAGAGAACGGTGTAACCAAGATTGCCTGACCCAAATAATAAAACGGACGGGTGACCGATTTCGGGCACACCGTCCGTTTTGTTATATCCGATGTCGCAGGCGCTGCTCCTGACGCAGCGCAGATGGCGTTTTGCCTGTGTATTGCTTGACGATCTTGCGCAAATGCGCCACCGAGTGCAAGCCGAGCGTGACGGCAATGTCTTCGACTGAAAAATCGGTTGTGCCGAGGAGGGTGACGGCCTTTTCCGCAAGGATTCGGTTTTTGAGCTCGATGGGCGTGGTGTCGGCGTAGGCACGGAAAAAGGCGTAGAGTGCCGATTCGCTGATGGCGCAATGGCGCGCGAGCTCTGAGACGCGGAAATGTGGGTGAAGATCAATGTAACGACGAGCCTTGGAAAAGAGCGCGCGATCACGATCCATGTCGATGCGTTGCATGGTGGGGAACATCTTGCCGAGGAAGGCGTACAAAAGGCCAATCGAGATACAGTTCACCGCTTTGTTTTCCGAAAGGTGGTCGAGATCGGAGAGGGCCTCGGCGTCGGGGTACAGCATCTGCAGCGCGTACTGTCGCCCCGAGCGGCAGGGAAAGAGGTCAAAGCGATAGGATTCGAATTCCACCGTACCGCCCTCACCCTCGTCGGGATACCAGTACGAATGATAGCGCATGCCGAGCGGCATGTAAAAAATATCGCCCTTCGAGAGGCAGAGCTCTTCGCCGCGGTCGGTGACAATACGTGCCGTACCCTTAAGCATACGGCCGATGTGATGAGAGAGCACGCCGGACGATCGATCGGTATGGTGCACATTTTGGAAAATTTGAGTGGTAAAGAAAAAGGAATTGTAGAAACGTATATTATCCATATTGAAAAACCTTCGTTTTTTTCTCATAATTTTGGAGAATTGAGTCGTTTTCTTGTATTATATCATATTGCTTTTCGCACGTCAATATGGTACAATACAAAAAAAGAAAAGGAGAGGAAGTCTATGACCAATCCCGGTATTATATTTATCGCCCCCGGCGTGGCCGAGCTACGTGAAGGCGAGATTCCCACGCTACGCGCGGGCGAGGTTTTGATCCGTGCCGAGCGAACGGCGATCAGCGCGGGTACGGAGCGCGCCAATCTTTTGGGCGATCCCAATGTCAGCATTTCTTCAAAAGGCGAGGTGAAATTCCCGCGTCAGTCGGGATATAGTGCGTCCGGTGTCGTCGCGGCAGTCGGTGAGGGCGTTACCTCTCTTCGCGTGGGCGACCGCGTGGCCTGCTCGGAGAGCAAGCACGCGCGCTATTTCCGACTCAAGGAAAAATACGTCTATCCGCTCGACGATGCGATCGGCTTTGATACGGGCGCGCTCGTTCGCATTGCGACCTTCCCCTTGGCGGCCATTCGCAAGTGCCGTCTGGAGATCGGTGAATCGGCGATCGTCATGGGACTCGGCGTGCTTGGTCTCATCGGGGTTACTCTCTTGCGCGCGGCGGGCGCTACGCCGATCATCGCTGTTGATCCCGTGCCCGAAAAGCGGACACGTGCCCTCACGCTCGGCGCAGACTACGCGCTCGATCCCTTCGCTCCCGATTTCGTTTCCGAGGTCAAGCGACTGACGGGCGGTGGCGCGAAGGTCGCGCTTGAGATCACGGGCAAGGGGCAGGGACTCGATATGGTGCTCGACGTCATGGCACGCATGGGACGCGTAGCCCTGCTCGGTTGTACGAGAGATGCCGACTTTAGCATTGATTATTACCGCAAGGTTCACGGCCCCGGCATCAGCCTCATCGGTGCGCACACGGCGGCACGTCCGCGCGAGGAATCGTCGGCAGGACTTTGGACCGAGCGTGACGACGCACTCGCCGTTCTCTCGCTCGTCAAGCACGGAAGGCTCTCGCTTGCCGACCTTGTCGAGGAGGTTCATGCCCCCACCGAGGCACAGGCGGTCTATACGCGTCTTGCGACCGAGCGCGCGTTTCCCGTCGTACAGTTTGATTGGTCGGGAATGGGGGATTGACCGTGAGAAAAATAAAAATCGCACAGATCGGCATCAATTATATCAGCCACGGCAGAGAGGTTTTTGAGACGCTTGCGCGTTTTCCCGATCTCTTTGAGATCGCAGGCTACGCGATCGTTGAGAACGAGCGGGAGACCTGCTCGAAAAAGCTCGGTTGCTTTGACAGCTACCGAGAGCTGTCCTTGGAAGAAATTCTGAACGATCCCACGATCGAGGCCGTAATGGTCGAGACCGACGAGATTCATTTGCTCAAATATGCGTTGATGGCGGCCGAGCATGGCAAGCATATCCATATGGAGAAGCCGGGAAGCCCGTGCCTTGCCGATTTTGAGAGGCTCGTTGCTTTGCAAAGGGCGCAGGGCAAACTGTTGCACCTCGGCTACATGTACCGTTACAATCCGACGGTACAGCACTTGTTTTCCCGTGTAAAAAACGGAGAGCTCGGAGAGATTTTTTCGGTCGAGGCACAGATGAGCTGTCGCCATCCTGCCAAGGTTCGTACGCTTTTGTCGGCGTTTCCGGGTGGTATGACCTTTTATCTCGGCTGTCATCTGGTCGATCTGGTTTTGCAGCTTCAGGGAGAGCCGACGCGCATTCTTCCGCTTAATCGCTCGACGGGCTTGGAGGGCGTCGCGGCTGAGGATTTTGGCATGGCAGTACTCGAATACCCGAACGGCGTGTCCTTCATCAAGACGTGTGCCTGCGAGATCGGCGGATATCATCGCCGTCAGCTTGTCGCCAGCGGCACCAAGGGAACGGTGGAGATCAAGCCGCTCGAGTGCTATACGGGAAGCGGCTATCTGCAATATACGACCGAAACGCAATACACCGATGAAGCCAGCTGGCATACCAAGGGGGAAACGGCGGACGGGCCGATCCACGATCGCTATGAGGTCATGCTGACAGCCTTTGCCGCGATGGTACGCGGAGAAAAAGAAAATCCTTATACCTACGATTACGAGCTGACGCTCTTTCGCACGCTGCTTGCGTGCTGTGGCGTAGAGAATACTATAAAAAAAGGAGAAATGATATGAAAGCGATTTTGATTGATAAAACCGACAGAAGCCTCCATTGGAGCGACGTTCCCGATCCCGTGATCCGCGAGGATGAGGTGCTCGTCAAGATTGCGGCGGCCGCGCTCAACCGCGCCGATCTGATGCAGAGAGAAGGAAATTATCCACCTCCTCCCGGTTGTCCCGAATGGATGGGGCTTGAGATCGCGGGCGAGATCGTCTCGCTCGGCGACGAGGCGGCAGAGAAGTCCTCGTGGCATGTCGGTGACCGCGTCTGCGCGCTGCTCGGTGGCGGCGGCTATGCCGAATACGCCGCCGTGCGCTACGATATGCTCATGCCGATCCCGAGGAATTGCTCGATGATCGAGGCGGCGGCCATGCCCGAGGCCTTTGCCACGGGCTATCTCAACCTTTTTGTTGAGGGAAAAATCAAGGCGGGGGATACGCTTCTGATGCAGGCGGGTGCGAGTGGTCTGGCGAGTGTGATCATTCCGATGGCCAAAGCGTTTGGTGTGCGCGTAATCACGACGGTGCTCACGGCCGCGATCGCCGCGTCGATCGCGCACCTTGGCGCGGACGTGGTGGTCGATACCTCGTCCGAGGCGCTCGTTGACGTGCTGAAGCGCGAGCTGGACGCAGGACACCCCGTGGACGTGGCCATCGACTGCCTCGGCGGCCGCGGCATGGGCGAATGCCTCAAATATCTCTCGCATGGCGCGCGCTGGATCATGATCGCAACACTCGCGGGAGACCTTACCGAGATCGATCTGCGTAACGTTTTTGTTCGAAACGTGCGCGTGATCGGAAGCACGCTTCGCTCCCGCACACCTGCTGTGAAGGCCGAACTTCTCGCGTCGCTCGTCCGCGACGTCTGGCCGAAGGTCGAGGCGGGGCTCGTCAAGCCGACTGTCTACAAGGTTCTGCCCATCACCGAGGCCGAGGAGGCTCACAACATTCTGTATCGTGGCGAGAACGTCGGCAAGGTCGTTCTGACCGTGTCCTAAGGAGGAAAGACGATGAAGGATTTTAAGATCAGTATTTTTCTTGGCACGTTTCAGCGCCGATACGGCGTGAGAAAGGCGCTGGAGATTGCCAAAAACGTCGTCGGTGTCGACTACGTGGATTTTACCCTCGACGATTTTTACAGCCATCGCTCCGAGAAGCACGGTTCGTCGCCCGATTACCTGTATGATCAGAGCGAGGAAGCCTTGATCGACTATTTTACGGAGCTTCGTGCGTATATCGATTCCCTAGGGCTCACGGTCGCGCAGACGCACGGACGGAGTACGATCTTTTACGACGATCCCGCCGAGGATGCGGCCGTTCTTTTCGACGCGCGCATCGACCTTGTCGCCACGCGGATCCTCGGTGCAAAGCATTGTGTCTTCCATTGCCCGCCCAGCACGCGTACGTATCAGATGCCTGCGGAGCAGCTTGACGAGATGCATTACGAATTTTTCTCAAAGCTGGCACCGATCGCGCGTGAGAACGGAGTGAAGATCGCCATCGAAACCGGCGGCAATGCGGGTCCGAATTACGAGATTTTCGGCCATTTTTGCCACGCCGACCATTTCATCAAGGCTTATGAGCGCCTTGTGGCCGTGCCCGAATTCCGCGACGTCTTCTGCTGCTGCGTGGATACGGGGCACAGCAATACGGCGGCCAAGCACGAGGGCGAGCCGACGGTGCCGGATCTTGTGCGCCGCCTCGGGTCGGCGGTCGAGGTGTTGCATATCAACGACAACGAGGGCAAGACCGACATGCATGCCGTGCCCATGCCCGATGCGCACCCCTTTACGGGTGCGGTCGATTGGTGGGATTTCTTCCGCGCGCTCGACGAGATCGGCTACGAGGGCTACTACAACCTCGAACTCGGCTTTAACAATTATTGCCGCAATTTCGCCATTGAGGAGGCGATCTTTTCGGTGAAGGTGCTCAAGAATCTGTTGCAGATGCATTACGGCCTTGTGCACGAGGGCTTCATCGACGATACGCCCTACCTCTCGGAAGCCTTTAAGGAAAGACAGCGACAAAAGCTGAAAAAGCAGTTGCAGGCACAGAAGTAAAAGTTTACGTAGCCTCTGCCATTCTATGGAAATGGCAGAGGCATTTTTTCTTTTTCACCTAAAAAAATTGCGAATTCATTCAAAGTTAATTTACAAAGCGGTATTTATTGTGAAAACAATCTGTATTATAATGTAATATGTATCATTATGACAAAAAGGAAGTGTTTTTCTTGGGTATTATCAAAACGTTATCGAAAAGCGTACGCGAATACAAGAAATACGCCATCATGACGCCCGTCTTTATGGTGGGCGAGGTTCTGGTGGAGTGTATGATCCCGTTTATCACGGCCTCGCTGGTCAATGCGATCCGCGCGGACTGTGACATGGGAACGATCACGCGCTACGGCCTTTTGCTCCTCGGCATGGCAGTGCTCTCGCTTTGCTTTGGTGCTCTGGCAGGTCGGATGGCGGCTATCGCCTCGTGCGGCTTTGCTAAAAATTTGCGGCACGATCTGTTCGTGTCGGTGCAGAAGTATTCCTTCTCCAACATCGACAAGTTTTCTACCTCGAGCCTTGTGACGCGTCTGACAACCGACGTATCGAACGTGCAGATGGCCTTTATGATGATCATTCGCACGGCTGTCCGCTCTCCGTTGATGCTGACCTTTGCGCTCATTATGGCGATCGCGATCAGCCCGAAGATGTCAGTGGCCTTTGCCGTGGTCATTCCGATCCTCGCGGTCGGCTTGACGCTGATTATTCGTACGACCATGCCGATTTTTCGTGCCGTGTTCAAGAAATACGACAATTTGAACAATTCGGTGCAGGAGAACGTCAGCGGTATGCGCGTGGTCAAGGCTTACGTGCGTGAAAATTACGAAAAGGAAAAATTCAACCGCGCCTCGGACGAGGTGGCAGGCGACTTTACAAAGGCGGAAAAGATCCTTGCGCTCAACTCCCCTCTGATGCAGCTTTGCTTTAATCTCTTGAATCTGACGGTCTCCTTCTTCGGTACGATGCTGATCATTCAAACGGGCGGCCGTGACCTGGATATTGGCGGCTATTCCTCGCTTCTGACCTACGGTGCGCAGATTCTGATGAGCCTGATGATGTTCTCGATGATCATCGTCATGCTTTCGATGTCGGTGGCCTCGGCCAACCGTCTTTGCGAGGTGCTGCGCGAGCAGAGTGCGATCGTCAACCCCGACAGTCCCGTGACCGAGGTGCGCGACGGCAGTATCATTTTCGACCGCGTGCAGTTCTCGTATTCCAAGACCGCCGAAAAGGCAGCGCTTGCCGATATTAACCTCTTTATCGCTTCGGGCGAAACAGTGGGCATCATCGGCGGTACGGGAAGCGGCAAATCGAGTCTCGTTCAGCTCATTTCGCGTCTGTACGACGTGAGTGAGGGCTCCGTCAAGGTTGGCGGCGTCGACGTCCGCGATTACGACGTTGAGGTTCTGCGCAACCAAGTGGCCATGGTGCTACAGAAGAACGTACTCTTTTCGGGTACGATCAAGGACAACCTGCGTTGGGGTGATCCCCATGCAACCGACGAGGATATGGTGCGGATCTGCAAGCTTGCACAGGCGCACGAGTTTATTGAGAGCTTTCCCGATGGCTACGATACTTACATCGAGCAGGGCGGCACGAACGTGTCTGGCGGCCAGAAGCAACGACTTTGCATCGCCCGCGCCCTTTTGAAAAAGCCGAAGATCCTCATTCTCGACGACTCGACGAGTGCCGTTGATACCAAGACCGACGCGCTCATCCGCCGTGCGTTTGCCGAGGAGATCCCCGATACCACGAAGATCATCATTGCCCAGCGCACGTCGTCCGTGGAGCATGCCGACAAGATCATCGTGATGGACGGCGGACGCATCGAATCGGTGGGCACACACGCCGAGCTGTTGGAAAAGAGCCCGATTTACCGCGAGGTATACGAGTCGCAGAACAAGGGAGGTGAGGACGCATGAGCAAGAGCAAGAATGCCAACGCAGGTGCTCCCATGGGAGGCAAGCCTGCCTTCCGTATGGACGTGCTGAAGCGCGTCATTGGTCTGTTGTTCCGTTACTACCGCCCGCAGATGATCTGTGTAGTCATCGGTATCGTGCTCGCCTCGGCGGCCTCCTCGATGGGAAGCATTTTCATGAACCGCTTCCTCAACTATATTACGCAGGGGCTTGAGGAGGGCTGGGACGCCGTCAAGGGCGGCATCATCGGCACCGTCCTCGTGATGATTGCCATTTATCTGACGGGCCTTTTGGCGAACCTTTTGTACACGCGCATCATGGCCGTGGTGACGCAGAGCTTTTTGAACAAGCTGCGCCATGATCTGTTCTCGGGCATGCAGGATCTGCCGATCCGCTATTTTGACACGCATGCGCACGGCGATATCATGTCCTACTATACGAACGACATCGACACCATTCGCGAGCTTGTTTCGGTTACGCTTCCGCATATTATCAACTCGGGACTGATCATTCTGTTCCTTGTGTTCAACATGCTCTATCTCAGCGTCTGGATGGCGGTGATCGTCTCCGTGGCCGTGATCGGCATGGTCTTTGTGACGCGCCACATCGGCGGAAACAGCGCGAAGAACTTTATGCGCATGCAGAAGTCGATCGCCAAGACCGAGGGCTTTGTCGAGGAAATGATGACGGGTCAGAAGGTCGTCAAGGTGTTCTGCCACGAGAAAAAGAGTGAGGAGGACTTTGACCGCATCAACGGCGAGCTTTGCGAAAACGCCACGCGCGCGCATTTGTTTGCCAATATTCTGATGCCGATCATGGGCAACATCGGAAATATTCTCTACGTGCTGATCGCCTTTGTGGGCGGCGCGCTGATCGTCAGCGGAAACGTCTCGAACCTTTCGCTGTCGGGCCAGGCCATGGGCATTGCCGTCGTGGTACCGTTCCTTAACATGACGCGTCAGTTTACGAATAACGTCAGCCAGGTCTCTCAGCAGACCAACACCATCGTGATGGCGATGGCAGGTGCCTCCCGCGTGTTCGAGCTTCTGGATGAGGAGCCCGAGACTGACGAGGGTTACGTCACGCTCGTGAACGCGAAGGAGATCGACGGAAAGATCGTCGAATGCGAGGAGCGCACGGGCATGTGGGCGTGGAAGCATCCGCATCAAGCCGACGGCAACGTGACCTACACCAAGCTGCAGGGCGATGTGCGCATTGAGAACATGGACTTCGGCTATACGCCCGAGAAGATCGTATTGCACGACATCACCCTCTATGCCGAGCCCGGTCAGAAGGTGGCCTTTGTCGGTGCGACGGGCGCGGGCAAGACGACCATTACGAATCTGATCAATCGCTTCTACGATATCGACGACGGTAAGATCCGTTACGACGGCATCAACATCAACAAGATCAAAAAGGCTGATCTGCGCCGCTCGCTCGGCATGGTTCTGCAGGATACGAACCTCTTTACGGGCACAGTGATGGAGAATATCCGTTACGGTAAGCTCGATGCCTCCAACGAGGAGTGTGTCGCGGCGGCCAAGCTTGCGGGTGCGCACGATTTCATCACGCGTCTGCCCGAGGGCTATAACACCATGCTGACGGCCAATGGCGCGAACCTCTCGCAGGGTCAGCGTCAGCTGATTTCGATTGCGCGGGCGGCGGTTGCCGATCCTCCCGTGATGATCATGGACGAGGCAACCTCGTCGATCGATACACGTACCGAGGCGATCGTTCAGCGAGGCATGGACGCTCTGATGAAGGGACGAACGGTATTCGTCATCGCACACCGTCTTTCCACCGTTCGCAATTCGGACGTGATCATGGTTCTCGAAAACGGTCGCATCATCGAGCGCGGCAATCACGAGAAGCTGATCGCCGAAAAGGGAAAATATTATCAGCTGTATACCGGTGCGTTCGAGCTGGAATAACGAACGTCGCCGACCGCCGTGGCCATTGCCGCGGCGGTTGGCCTTGTAAGGACTTTGGATACGATCTTCCATCGGTGAACGAGGTGCACTCGCACAGAAAGGAATTCACATGGAACAGCATATTACATATTCGTTGGGAATCGATATCGGTTCTACGACGGTCAAGACCGTTTTGCGAAGGGGCGAGACGGTGATCTATGAAAAATACGAGCGCCATATGTCGCGCGTGCGCCTCAAGACGCTTGAGCTGCTCGAGGAAATCTACCCCTTGGTCGGAGACGAGCCCGTTGCCGTTGCGCTTTCCGGCTCGGCGGGACTCGGACTTGCCGAGGCCTGTGACGTCCCCTTCGTACAGGAGGTCTTTGCCACGGGCGAGGTCGTCAAGGCGCTTGAGCCCGACGCGTCGGCGGTCATTGAGCTTGGCGGCGAGGACGCGAAGATCATTTTCTTCGAGGGCGGAACCGACGAGCGAATGAATGGCACCTGTGCCGGTGGTACGGGCGCGTTCATCGACCAGATGGCAACGCTTCTAAACGTGACGGCTGACGAGATGGATGCGCTCAGCCTGGCCCATACACGCATTTATCCCATTGCCTCGCGGTGCGGCGTGTTTGCTAAAACCGACATTCAGCCCCTGCTCAATCAGGGCGCGAAGAAGGAGGACGTCGCGGCGAGTATCTATCAGGCGGTGGTTAACCAGACGATCGCGGGACTTGCGCAGGGAAGGGCCATTCGCGGGAAAGTGCTTTTTTTGGGCGGCCCGCTCTACTACTGTCACGGTCTGCGTGACCGCTTCAAGGAGACCTTGAAGCTTTCGGACGAGGAGGCGATCTTTCCTGAATACGGCCGCTTTGCCGTTGCGCTCGGCGCATCGGTCTATGCGGCAAAGCTCGGCGAGACGGTCACGCTTGCCGTGCTCTCCGAGCGCATTCGTCGCAGTCTGACGGTGACCGTGAACAACGGTCGTCTGCCGCCGCTCTTTGCCAATATGGACGAGTACGAGCAGTTTCGCGCGCGTCACGCGGCGGCGAGCGTGCCCTACGGCGATCTTGCCACTTATCGCGGCCGTGCGTATATCGGTATCGATTGCGGTAGTACCACGACGAAGATGGTTCTGCTCTCCGAGAAAAAAGAAATTCTGTATTCTTATTACAGCTCGAATCGCGGCAATCCCGTGCCGATCGTGCGCGAGCGTTTGCTTGAAATTTATCGCTTGTGCGGCGACCGCGTCACAATTGCGGGTAGCGCCGTGACGGGCTATGGCGAGGAGCTGATCCGAAACGCCTTTGGCGTTGACCTTGGCGTGGTCGAAACGATCGCGCACTATACCGCGGCCAAGCATTTTCTGCCGGAGGTCGATTTCATTCTCGACATCGGCGGACAGGATATCAAGTGCTTCCGCATTCGGAACGGTGCGATCGACAGCATCATGCTCAACGAGGCTTGCTCGTCGGGCTGTGGCTCGTTCATCGAGACCTTTGCCCGTTCCATGGGCTATTCGATCGAGGATTTTGCCCGTAAGGGTCTGACGAGCGGCGCGCCCGTCAACCTCGGAAGCCGCTGTACTGTCTTTATGAATTCCTCGGTCAAGCAGTCCCAACGCGACGGCGCGACGGTCGAGGATATCTCCGCGGGCCTTTCGGTCAGTGTGGTGAAGAACGCGATCTATAAGGTCATTCGTGCGGGAAGTGCCGACGAGCTCGGCGAGCATATCGTCGTGCAGGGCGGTACCTTCTATAACGACGCGGTGCTTCGTGCCTTCGAGCAGGAGCTTGGAAAGCCCGTTATTCGTCCCGCGATCGCGGGGCTTATGGGCGCATACGGTGCGGCGCTGTATGCCATGCGCGGCACGGAGAGCACGCTGCTCGCGCCCGAGGCGCTCGAGAGCTTTACGCACGTATCGCGCTCGGCGATCTGTCAGGGCTGCACGAACCATTGTCACCTGACGGTCAACGTCTTCAACGATAACAAGAAATTCATTTCGGGCAACCAGTGCGAGAAGGGACTCGGTCTGTCCACGGGCGCTGCGGAGATCCCCAATCTTCACGCCTTTAAGCGCGCCGCGCTGACAGCTCCTGTTGAAACGAAGGGAACGCCCGTACGCGGAAAAATCGGTCTGCCACTGTCGCTTGGCATGTATGAGCTGCTACCGCTGTGGCGTACGCTCTTCTCTGAGCTTGGCTTTACGGTCGTGGTCTCGGATATGTCCACGAAGCGCACGTACGACAAGGGGCAGTTCTCGATCCCCTCAGATACGGCTTGTTATCCTGCAAAGCTGATGCACGGCCACATCGAGGAGCTGATCGAAAAGGGCGTGGACGCCGTCTTTTATCCCTGCCTCTCTTATAATATCGACGAGGGCGCGGCGGACAACTGCTATAACTGTCCCGTCGTTGCTTACTATTCCGAGCTTCTCGCGGGCAATATGGAGTCACTTGCGCGGGTAAAATTCCTCTATCCGTATCTGAATATCAACGACCGCGGCGAGCTCGTGCGCGGCCTGTACGAGTATCTTTCGCCTCGCTACGAGGGAATGACGCGCAGTGAGATCCGACGCGCTGTCAAGGAAGCCTTTGCGGCGTACGAGTCCTATATGGACAGCGTGCGCAAGGAGGGCGAGCGTGCCGTTGCGTGGGCCCGTGAGAACGGCCGCCGCATTATGGTGCTGGCGGGACGCCCCTATCACGCCGACGCCGAGATCGGTCACGGCATCGATAAGCTTGCTACCTCGCTCGGCTTTGCCGTTGTCAGTGAGGACAGCATCGCGCACCTTGCCGAGCGGCAGCCCGTACGCGTGCTCAATCAGTGGACGTATCACGCGCGTCTCTACCGTGCGGCTCGCTTTGCCGCTGAGAATCGGGACGTCGAGCTGGTTCAGCTCGTTTCCTTCGGCTGTGGCGTTGACGCGATCACGACCGACGAGGTGCGTGCGATCCTTGAGAGAAACGGAAAGTTTTATACCCAGATCAAAATCGACGAGATCACCAATCTCGGTGCCGTCAAGATCCGCTTGCGCAGTCTGATCGGCGCGCTTGAGCAGTAAAGGAGGATATCATGGCATACGAACCGATACTCTTTACCGAGGAAATGAAAAAGGACTATACCATACTGATCCCCAACATGCTTCCCATGCATTTTACGCTCATTTCGAAGGTCTTTCAGAATTACGGCTTCCACACCGAGCTTTTGCTTACGCAGGGTCAGCACATCAAGGAAACGGGACTCAAATACACGCACAATGACACCTGTTATCCCGCGATCCTCGTCATCGGACAGTTCATCGACGCGTTGCAGAGCGGCAAATACGATCCGCATAAAACGGCGCTGATCATGTTCCAGACGGGCGGCGGCTGTCGCGCATCGAATTATATTCACCTGATCCGCAAGGCGCTTGAGAAGGCGGGCTTCGGTTACGTGCCCGTGATCTCGCTGAGCACGGCGGGACTCGAGAAGCACCCCGGCTTCCGGCTCTCGCTTGGCGTGTGGCACCGACTCATTTATGCAATTCTGTACGGTGATCTGTTGATGCTTCTTCGCAATCAGTGCCGCTCGTACGAGCTGAAAAAGGGCCAGAGTGCCGAGCTCGCGCAGCGCTGGGTCGACCGCCTCGCCAAGGAAATGAGCGAGGGACGGATCTCTTACCGTAAGGTCAAGGAGAATTATCGCCGTATTATCAAGGATTTTGAACGCATTCCGCGCAGAGAGGAAAATCGTCCGCGTGTCGGCATCGTGGGTGAGATCTACGTGAAGTATTCGCCGCTTGCCAACAACGATCTGGAGGAATTCCTCGTGCGCGAGGGGGCCGAGGTCGTCGTCCCCGGACTGCTCGATTTCTGTCTTTACTGTGTGTATAACTATCTGGTGGATCGCGAGCTCTACGGTATGGGCAAGAAGGTCTATCCCGCCATGAAATCGGCATATAAGTTTTTGCTCGGCAAGCAGGCCGACATCATTCGCGCGGTGAAGGAGTCTGACTCCTTCTTCGCACCGACGCCCTTTGAGCATACGGTTTCGCTGACGCAGGGCTACATCGGTCGCGGCGCCAAGATGGGCGAGGGGTGGCTTCTGACGGCCGAGATGCTTGAGCTTGGCGGCGAGGGTGTAAAGAATATTGTTTGCGCTCAGCCCTTCGGTTGTCTGCCCAACCACATTTGCGGCAAGGGCATGATGAAGCCGATCAAGGAGAAAAATCCCGACATTAACATCGTGGCCATCGATTATGACGCCGGCGCAACGGCGGTCAACCAGGAGAACCGCATCAAGCTGATGCTGGCAAACAGCCGGGATCAAAAAATGACTTTGAAGGAAGAAAAGGACGCCGATGAGGTTACTGTTTAAGCAAAGAATGTTTTCGTGGTTTGACAGCTACGATATTTACGACGAGGCAGGGAATACCGTGTTCTACGTCAAGGGCGCGATGGCATGGGGACATCTGCTTCGCATTTACGATACGAACGATCGGGAGGTCGGACGCATTCAGCAAAAAGTTTTCAGCTTTTTGCCGTGCTTTGAGCTGTATGCAGGCGATACTCTGCTTGGTACGATCCGTAAGGAATTTTCTTGGTTCCGCCCCCATTTTTCCATGGATTTCAATGGCTGGCAGGTTGACGGCACATGGTGGGAATGGGATTACAACATTCGCGACGCCTATGGCGGACTCGTCGCCATCATCTCGAAGGAAGCCTTTCAGTGGACGGATACCTATGCGATCGACGTCTACAACAAGGAAAATGCGGTGTACGCGCTGATGGTCGTGCTGGCCATCGATGCGGAAAAGTGCTCTCGTGGCTGACGACACGGAAAAGAAAAACAGAGAACGACAAAAAATACTTGATTTTGCGACGCGCTTATGATACAATAATAACGCAGAGATCATCGGGAAAGGAGTGCGCATATGGCAGAGAAAAAGCTGTCCTCGCGGGTCATTGCCCAGAATAAAAAAGCGTGGCACGATTATTTTGTGGACGAAAAATACGAAGCCGGTATCGCGCTGTTCGGTACTGAGGTCAAACGCATTCGGCAGGGTGCCGTCAATCTGCAGGATTCCTATTGCTCCTTCAAGAACGGCGAGCTCTTTGCACTCGGTATTCATATCAGTCCCTACGAGAAGGGAAACATCTTCAATCGCGAGCCGCGCCGCGACCGCAAGCTCCTGATGCATAAGCGGGAGATTATGAAGCTCGGCGGCCTCGTGACGCAGAAGGGATACACGCTGATCCCGCTTTCTCTGTACTTTTCGGGAAAGAACGTCAAGGTTGAGATCGGCCTGTGCCGCGGTAAAAAGCTGTATGACAAGCGCGACTCGACGGCCGCACGTGAGGCTGACCGCGAGATGGATCGACGCATGAAGGATCGCTCGCATTCGTATGACGACTGAGGGGGAATGCCATGACAGATTATGCAAGACGGTTTATGCTCGAAATCGGCTTCGAGACCGAGGCCATCGAGGCGCTTTGCACCGACCTCGCAACGATTTTTGCGTGCGAGGAGGCAAAGCACGCGCTTTGTGAGGCGGTGGCCGCCTACGAGGCCAATATGGATACCGATTTTCACGCGCTTCTTGACCGCGCAACGGCGGCCGGTGAGCGGGTGGGTGTGCATGCTTACAGCGCGCAGATGCTCCTTTTCGTTCTGATGTCCCGCCATTTGCGAACGTGCTACGAAAGGGAAGGCATCGATGATGCGATCTTTCTTGACAGCATGTCCGATCTGAAATGGAAGCTTTGGGAGTGCAAGCTGCTTCATGGATTTTACGGTAACGGTTCGGGATCGTGGAATGCACTGTTCTTCCAAATGAAGCTTTTTGCCCTCGGACGCCTGCAGTTTGAGATCCGCCCGTTTCGACGCACCTATGAAAAGAACGGCAAGCGCCTCGAGCCGACCTCTCTGGTGCTCGGCGTGCATATTCCGCGCACGCTGACACCGTTCAGTCAGGAGAATTGCGACGAGTCGTTCGCGAGAGCAAAGACGTTTTTCGAAGGACATCTCGGTGACGCACCGACGGCGTTCGTATGTAACAGTTGGATCTTGTTTCCCGAGCATGAGAAGATTTTGCACGAGAAGTCCAATATCCGTAAGTTCATGTCGCGCTTTGATATTACGGAGAGTAAGTACGCAGAAGGTTATGACGGACTGTGGAGGGTGTTCGATATGGAATATACGGGAAATATAGAGGATTTTCCCGAGGATACCTTCCTGCAAAAGGCGTATAAGGATCATCTGCGCCGCGGCGGGAAAACGGGAAGTGGATTCGGCGTATTTTTTGCGGAATAATAGGGAATCATACGGGGGAATTCTCCCCGATGAGATAAATCAAAAGGGCCCGTAAAGGTTTCGACGGGGATTTTGAGGTATGATAAGCGGGTAGAGCCGGGCAATCTCTGAAAAGGCCCAACCTTAAAATTAAACGCTAACGATAGAAACGTTGCATTGGCTGCCTAACGGCAGTGCTGTGGCATAAGCCACCCGTTCCTCCGAGGAGTATCGCGGCCTCGGACTGAGCGTCAAGTAAGCGGTGAACGTGCGTCGGCCTTTCGCCATTGAGCCGACCACGCAGAAAATGGCTACCCAAGCGAGCAGCATGTCCGTTTGCGGCTCGTAAGGGGAATTTCAAAGGACGGACTGCACCCGGAGAAGGTCATATCAAGAGGTTTTCGGACAGGGGTTCGACTCCCCTCGGGTCCACCACTCATTAACACGTAACGTGTTATATACCAAAAAACACCGTCATGGCTAAGATTTCCTTGCTATGACGGTGTTCGTCTTGTGATGAGCAGTCAATCCATACTCCGATGAATTTAGCCCCTTTTGCTATGTATCGAGTCGCCAAAGGCGGTGCGTAGCCGTGATGTCAAGGAAATCCTAAAATGAGACTTTTTTGCAAAAAATAACGCAAAAAGACAACAAAATCATAGAAAGGAAACAAGCGTCAGCGGAGTGACGCTTGTTTCCTTTGCTTTCATAAAATTGGATAGCCGTATTACCATAGTTCAAGGTAATACGGCGTTTTTTGTGCTTTCTCAAATATATATCCTACCTCAAACGAAAAGGAGGAAAATCATGGACAAATGCAAGGAAAATGGGATTTTACTTGTCCATGACAACGTGGTAAAATGTGACGAGGAGGTGGACATTTTGAAAAAAGAGGTCGAATTATACAATGATATTTATAAAGAAATATCGGAAATAGTAGGACTTGAAGCGACGCTAAAAATTTATCTGCGATTCAAAGGGCAACAAATATCATTCCCTGTCCGCCTGTATAGTCCGCATCTCATTCAGCAGAATGTTATCAAGGAGTATGACGGTACTAACGTAGCAGAATTGGCTCAAAAGTACGACTATAGCGAGAAGACTATAAGACGGATGATAAAGGACTCGCTTGAAGATTAACAAAATACAAATGTATAGGAGAAAGACAATGGGAAAGTACAAATTATTCAATCAACAAATCGAATTTTCGGATGCAGAAGAACGATTATATGACATTTACTATAGATCGATTCAAGCTGCCAGCAATGCAACAACAGAATTTTATAAATGGTATTACGGATGCGGAGATATTTTAACTGTATTAAAAAATTATAAAAAGACGGCATCTTCGCTTGTAGTAAAGTATGCAAACCAGCCTCTTTTTGAAGAACTGACTTCGTTAGAAATATATGATGTCAGCGAAGATCGTTATGATGATAATTGCTTTAGTTTGGAAGAAGTTTATTCGGCATTTAACGAAATAGCAGGAAAATATGATGATATAATAGCCGAACAAGAAGCGGCTGAAGAATACAGAGCAGAAAGAAAAGCTTCCAGAGGTAGAGTTGTTGGTGGTGGCTTTGGCGTAGGCGGTGCAATAAAAGGAATGGCAACGGCGGGCGCAATGAATGCTATTTCTGGAATGGGACACAGTATCGCCAATGCGATTGGTAATGCAAGTAGTGCGGCTACAGCAGCATCAGACAAAAAAGCTCTATATAAAAATGATGATACCTGTATAGTTTTGGCAAAAGCTATTCATTTAGATATTATATCCTGTTATTTTTCTCATGTAGATTTTATAAATCAATTAAAAGATGATTATTTTGTAGATTCATTTGATTTGGATAGAGCCGGGGCACTCTTTGATAGTGCGAAAAAAGTCGAACAAAAACGTGTAGAATTATTGATTGAATCCTTTGTTAATTATCCTTGGAATGAAGAATTGCTGATTTATATATTTAAAGAATACAAGCAAGAAAGAAGAAATGTGTGGGAAATAGCCAAGCGGTTTCACATTGATCTTACAGAGATAGCAGAGGAAGTATTTGCCAATGATTATGCATCAACAGGAAAAACTTCCGAGATAGCGGCGCAGACTGTAAAAAAAGAGATATTATCTCAAATGAAAGTGTTTGGAATTCAGAAGAGCGAAACCATAGATACCATAGAGAAAGACGGCATAAGACGCATTTTAAAGGAATACGATACTGCGAACCATATTTTGCGTCAAACAATATTTGACGAGATTGAAAAATATGATGCCTCGTTAGAAAACAAAGCTACTGTTATTCATGATATGGGAGTTTGGGAAATAGCTAGTAAATACTCTGTAAAATTTACCGAACAAGAAGCAGAAGTTATCATGGCAAAATATTACAACCATGAAGCCCAAAAAACAGAAGCAAAAGCGTTAAAAGCAAAAGCCCAAATAAAAGAGATTATGACAGCGTTGGAACTAGTGGAAAGTGAAACATACAATACGCTTGAAAAAGATTGCTTACGCCGACTTTGTGGTGATGTATCAACTGCCGATGAAACGATCTGTAATGAAATCCTTTCTAAAATTCAAGCATACGATGCCCTTGAAAAAAACAAGGAAGAATCTATACAACTGGTCAAGTCACGGATTGAGCAAATATGGTCTTCCGAAGATGGTGCGCTGTTTGACAACCTATATATGAATACAGACATATATAATCTTAATGAGGTTAATAAGAGCCTTGAATATGTTAGACAAAATGGAAGGACAGCTAACTCACAAAAATATTTATTAGCGTTGTCTCAATGCAATGATGAAACTATCAAAAAGGCATTTAGATACAAATCCAAGTATGCCAAGGTTATTATTGCCATAGGTTGTTGCTTTGCAATATTTACAGCAATATCTTTGCTTTTGGGAATTGGATTTTTAGGAACGGTAGCATCATTGATTCTTAGTATCGTGTTCTTTATTCATTACAATAGTTTGAAAAAAGCATGGGATGTGCTAACCCTTGATGGAACAGTGATGCATAAGGCATTTTCGGAGAAAAGAAAGCGACAAAAAAGTAATGGCTCGTATGTTTCGAAAAAAATGAAATTTAAGCCTCTTGTTTTGATAGGGGGAATTGCAATTATTCTTTTCATTGTAGCATGGCTTAACTTTTTCGATGAGCAGTCAATGAAAAAGGATTTTGATGAAGTATATGACGCATATGTTGAAGCATCACTGAATTTTGATGAGGAAGCATTAATGGAACTTGTTCATGAGTCATATTATAATCGTGTTATTGACAGTGGTCGAGTAGATAGTAAAACGGATTTTCTAAATGTTTTACAGCATTATTTTGATAGTTACGAGAATTCTGTAACATATGTTATTGAAACCGATTCTTCTGCAAAATATGTTGCTGAACTTTACAAGATTAAAGATGTTGATATGAATGACACGTTTGAACTTGCGAAATTAAGTGATACATGCGGATATATAGCAGATGATATTCAAGAGGCGAAACGTGTAACTGTGAATTACAGTATCATGTCCCAAGATGGCTCTAAAATTCTTTACACCGATTTTCACTTTCTTTTTATTAAAGTTGATGGTGGTTGGTATTTAGGAGAAATACCTGCTTTATCTTGGTAAAAACCTAAAACACACTCCTTGCTTTCGGGCAGGGAGTGATTTTCTATATCTCCCTTATTTTCCGCAAATCTACGTATTCCCGTTCAATCCCTTATTCCACAAGGCTTTTTGACGTATTCACTCACGTATTTTCGGCGTATTTTCTGCGTATCGTATTCTCTCCAAAATTGCTAACAAATCAATAAAGATACGCAAAAGGAGAGAAAAAATGACAAGTAACACAGAACGAAAATATTTGACCGTAAGTGACATTCAAAGGGAGTATCTTCCGATCAGCAAAAAGAAAATCCGCGAGCTCGTCAAGGAGCATTTGTATGTCAAGATGATAGGCAATCGTATCTACGTGGAGAGGGCGGCATTGGAAGCTTTGCTTTCCCACGGCAAGAGTCAGCGTACCGTCTTGGATTGAGTGGTGGCGACCATGAAGAAAACAAAGATTCGTGCCTTGCTCATTGAGCCCATGATGCCCCCTATGGCGTACTACATCGAACCTACAATGAAAGCCTTTCGGAAGGCAGTAAAGGCGGACAAGATCAAGCATGGCGGCGTGGAAGCCAAGAAATTGGAAAAGCAGATTTATGCCATCTTCAACAAAGACCGATTTTTGGCAGACCTCCAACCTAACCGCCGCATCGGTGACAACATCATTGCAGGTACGATGTTCATTGTAGCAACCAATGAGAAGAGCTTTCCTGTCTCGCTGAGCGACGAGCAGATGGCAAAGTATGCCTTGCGCTTTTGGAACGTGGAGGAATTTGACGAAATGGACGTGGCAGAAGCCAACTTGAACACGCTTTTTTCAAAATTCTTGATAGACGAAGAGTGGTAATTTACAAATATATATTATAACCTTAACCGATAACATCCAAGTGGTGTTATCGGTTATTTTTTGTTGGAAAGGAGAAAGACCATGGTTTACAAAATTGGGAACGTATCCGACTTGGAAAGGATACCGATTCCAGATCGGGCAACCTACGATCTGCTCTACCACTATGCAAGGGTATTGACGGACGAATATGGGAAAGACAGAAACGTTGATGAAGACGATGGCGGTTACGTTCTCTACTGCCCGTCCGGCACGAGCATGGAAGAAATCAAAGCTTGCTTTGATCACACCAAGCATTGCGCGGAGATGGTAGACAGTTTTGGGGAGCTCTTGGCTGCCACCTATATTTTGCACAACGAGTTTGCAGTGACCATCATTTTGTCGGCAGAGGATGCGCCGATTGAACTAATCAAAGAAATCAATTAAAGGAGAAATAAAAATGATTACCGAAAAAGATACCATCAAATGTGAAGCCGTATTTAATGAGGACAAGACGCACCGTCTACTTTGGAAACGGGTATGGAACAAGGAAAAGCCGATGGCCTGTGTCATCATGCTCAATCCCTGTTTGAGTGACAATATCGTGACCGATACCACTACGTCCTTGGTTGTCAATAACGTGGCTCGCTTGGAGGAGTACGGCGGCGTAAGCATCGTGAACCTGTTCTCGCTGTTGACACCAAAACTGCACATGCGCTGGGCGCGTGACATTGACATCAACGATCTGGATAATGACAACTACATCAAGAAAGCGGCTGACGAAGCATCGGTGGTGATCCTTGCTTGGGGCAAAGGGGCTGAGCTGAACGTACGTATCGCAAATCGAGCAAACCAAGTCCTTGAACTGCTCGCTCCCCACAAAGAAAAATTTAGAGTCATCAGCGACGGTGACAGAAAAGGCTTGCATCCCTTAACCCCAACGGTGCGTGGTAAGTGGATACTGGAAAGCTTTGAGCCTGCTCCGAAGGATGAATCCAAATGAGACATGCTCCCACAATGACCTTGTGGGAGCACAGAAAAAAGAGAAAGGAGGCGTGAAAAGCCTATGATCCGCACAGCCAATAAAGTAGCCCTCTATGCAAGATTTAGTTCGGACAATCAGCGTTCGGAGAGTATTGACGCACAGATACGAGCCATGCAAGCCTATTGTCAGCAACATAAATTTTCTATCGTGGAAACCTACATTGATGAAGCCAAGAGTGCTACCACCGATCACCGACCTGCCTTTCAGCAGATGATCAGCGATAGCAGTACCCGTAGCTTTAATATTTTGCTCGTCCACAAGCTTGACCGCTTTGCACGTAATCGCTATGACTCTGCCGTATATAAAAGAGAATTGAAGAAAAATGGCGTGACCGTGTACAGCGTTCTTGAAAATCTCGACGATTCCCCCGAAAGCATCATGATGGAGGCGGTCTTGGAGGGTATGGCGGAGTATTACAGCCAAAACCTTGCCCGTGAAACCATGAAGGGCTTGCGTGAAAATGCTTTGCAATGCAAGCACACGGGCGGTATTCCGCCACTTGGCTATGACATCGACCCCGTGTCCCGAAAGCTTGTCATCAATGAAGACGAGGCAAGGGCGGTTCGGCTCATATTTGAAATGTATAGCGAAGGATACGGATATTCCGCGATTCTTGATCGCTTGCATACGCTTGGCTATCAAACGAAGGTGGGGAAGGATTTTGGAAAGAATAGCTTGTATGGCATTCTGTCAAATCCCAAGTATCAAGGTATGTACGTCTATAACCGATGCTCAGCCAAGAGTAGCGTAGGAACGAGAAATACACACCTCTACAAAGATGATGAGGATATCGTTTTCGTTGAGGACGGTTGCCCGCAGATTGTTGACAAGGACATCTATAAAAAGGTTCAAGACAAACTCACAGAGCATAAGCACACAGGCGGTAGGGAGAACGCCAAGGAGTGCTATCTGTTGTCGGGGAAGGTTTTCTGCCGTGAATGCGGTAAGGCGATGGTAGGGAACTCACGCCATTCGGGACGCTCCAAATTGCTCCATGTGACCTATCGCTGTCCGAGCCGAAAATACAACTGTTCCAATAAGGAAATCAATCGTGACTATTTGGAAGAGTACGTGAAGAATTTGGTGGAGTCACAGATCCTCAATGCCCGTGCGCTCAAAAAGCTCCAAAAGCAGATCGAGAAGCACGCAGAAACGGCACAGATTCCCACGGAGAGCCATCGGCAACGGGAACTAAAGGAAATAGACAAGGCGCTCCGAAACGTGGCAGAAGCCATCGAAGCAGGGCTACTGACAGATGTACTTGTGGCAAGACTCAAGGAATTGGAAAAACGAAAGAAGGAGCTTTGCGACGGAGCAACGGTGGAAGAGCTCGGCAATGCCGCCATCACGATCGATACGCAGATGATACTGGCCGATTACCATGCAGTAAAAGGTTCGCCATCCTCACCTGCCTATAAAGAGTTCCTTCGTGCCTTTGTTGGTCGCATTGAGGTCGGGGCATACTCCGTCAAGATCACCTTGAAGACAGGGCTTGATCTGTTCCCGTCGCTCGATACCACCTATGAGGTCAGCAGACGGGAGATTTATGAAAGACGAAAGACGGGGTGATGCCCCGTCTTTTTTTGCTTAGAATTATAGCAATTTACTTTTCATCGAATCCATCTAATTCATCTAATTTCTCTAACCCATATAAGTCATCAAGTTCGTCCCATTCGGTTGTTTTATTCAATTGTTTTGGCACCTCCTCCGGCTTAGGCATTTGGGCATACTTCAGAATTTCTCTCATTACTCTGGCGTGTTGCAATTGTAGCCTGATCTCTTGTCGATTGTTTTCGAATTGTTTTGCATCACGAATAACATTGTTAAGATCATCAGCTATTTCATTGATACTCATATCGATAACATCAATATTTAACATTAAAAGCAAATAGTTATCCATATACAATGCGTCGTAAAGTCCTTCATCCCCAAAGTAATCCCTAAACAACTCTTTGGCAATACTTGCCGTCGCACCATTCACAGGTACAGCCACTAAATTCTGAGACATCACAAACACACGGTCTTTGTAAAAGGTCACCTTTGAGCATATATCATCCCTAACCACCTGATGTATATTTTTCGTTGTTTTATATGCGTATTTTCTGCCAATTTTTATAGCAGTACCATTTTTTTGTAGGTCTTTTAATCTTTTCGACACCGTTGGTTGAATACTTTTGATTGAATATGAGTATTCTATACCTTCGTTTTCCTTTAGTTTTACAACTGCTTCTCCTATTTCCTGTTGTGTATAAAACTTATCTTTATTATCGGATAATACTTGATCTACAAGGTATTTTAACTCTGCCATAACCCTTTTTCACTCCTGCATTGCAAAATATTATAGAAACGCCATTAGTTTTTACGATTATATTATCACAATTTATGCTCGATGTCAATGCTATTTTTAATCATATTTGCTTGTATTCGATTATTATTGACATTTTTATGCTTTCCCGTTAAAATGATAACACAACATACGTATGGCGTCGTCGGCACGTTACGCCGAAAGCCCGTCTATTTTGCCAATAGGCGTCAGCTTCCGCTCTACCGAACCCAGTACAAGCAAGGGGAGTGTAGCGCGATACAGTACCCCTTGCTCATTGAAAACATGACTTATTTTGGAGGTTGGAAATTTCAAAACAAAAATATTTTTGTCTTTGATTTGGAGATGCACAAGCATTTCTTTTCTCCTGCAATCAAAGTGACAAAAAAGCTCAAGGACATTTGCACAGGTGCATATTTCCTTGAAATCAAGTTTTACGCAAACTCCCATGTGGAGAGTGTGGTTCTTGAAAGAAAGCTCCTCGGCGAAAAATTTTTGCCATGTCTCTTAGAAAAAGGTTTTTGGCTTTCATCAACGCTTGTCAACGAGGTAACGTTGTCCGAAATTTTGATGGAACAAGAAAATTCCGTTTCTCTTGGACTCTGCCACTCAAAATTGGGCTATCAGTTATGGCAGGGCAAGGTTTATTATTTCGGGAAAGATGAGATTGCTGGCAACCTTGATTCTACCTATGTAGGCGATCAAGAGCTTTCCGTTTCGGGGGCTTTCTGCGAATGGCAAGCCTTTGTCAAACAAGCCGTGGAGGCAAATCCTCTGCTTGCTCTTCCCATGGCAATGGGGGCATCAGCCCCTATTGCCACCCGATTGAAGCAGACTGGCGACACCGACGAGACCTTGCTCTGGGCACTCATTGGAGCCTCAAGTACAGGAAAAACCACGTGCTTGAAGCTCTCGGCGAGTGCGTGGGGCAAGCCATCGGGAGAAGGGATCATTGACAACTTGACAGGAACAGAGAAGTATTTTTTCGCTTCACTTGCGAGCCGTGAAGGATACCCCAATTTTTTTGACGAGACAAGTGCGGTTACTTGGGATTTTTCGAAAGCGATTTACACGGTTGCCCTTTCGCGAGAAGGGGGAAGGTGCAATCCCGATGGTACTCCCAAGAAGCGTAAAACTTGGTCGGGGGCGGTGATCTTTACTGGGGAGACTTCGATGTTTCATCGTACCAACGGCAATGGCGGCTTGCATGCTCGACTTGTGGAGTTCGATTTTTCATGGTTCGCAGAAGACGAGTCACAACCCGAAAAAATCAGCCGATTTGTTTCGCAGAATTATGGAACGGCATGGCAGCAATTCATGTGCTATATGCAAACCATGACCGATGTCGAGTTATGCGAGAAATATGATGCCACCTTTGATGAGATTCGCAAAGCGATTGCCGTGCAAGGCGGTTTTGATGAAGAAACGTGGATGACTAAAAAATTTACGGGGATTCAAAAGCGCATTATCAAAAAATTGGCAGTGCTTTTGGTTGCCATAGATTTGATGGCGGTGGCATGGGATTGGTCGGTTGACCATTTACGGGTCATCGAGTATCTTTTGTCGGTGTATGAGCACAACGCATCACGAATTGACAAGATTGACGAGTTCCGTGAGGCGTTGGTACAGCACATTGCACGGCATCGGAACGAGTTTCCGGCTGTGAATCGAACAGGCTTTGACAGTAGTTCGCAAAGCAATGCCAAGGGCTTTCAAGATCGATGGAAAGGGCGAAATTGCGTATGGATTTTGGCGAACGAATTCGAAATGCAACTATTGAAGCACGGCTTGGATGCCTCGCCGAACGTGTTGCATGAGCTTCACCGCCGCAAAATGATAGAGCACTTTGGTGATCGTTTTCGCAAGAATTATAAGACGGGAGCGATCAAGCCCTTGTGCTTTTGCTTCTATCCCGATACCGAACCGCCCCCACCTGCTTCGGCAAAAAAGAAAAAATCCAAGAAAAAGGGCAGCCAACTGAAAAATCTGCTCGAAGAAAATTAAAAAATAAAGGAGGTCATTATTATGATGACGAACAATTTTAACGCCGCAGTTAGCGGAAAGACTGCAACCCCTATCACCCCGTCTGCTCGTACTAGACGCAGTAAATATTCCGTTACTATCGTTTGTAGCAAACGTAACGGAAAGCGTGTGACCTTTACCGCTGCATTGGCGGCAAGATTGAAGCTTACTGACACGATATACGTAACGGCGTATGCGGATGATCGATTCATCGTCCTTGGCGCAACACCATTTAACGAGTCATCAACGGCGTTCAATCTGTCGGGCGATGACATGAAGATGGCGTATAGTTCAGGACTCGTTCATTTCTTAATCGAAACATTCCGCCTCGAATACGGCGGACACGTCTCCAAGTGTTTTGGGGATATTTCCTTCAATGACGATCCTGATGCTCCTATGGCAATGCTTAAATTTCCCACGCCATCGATTCCCGTGGTAAGCAAGGAGGAAAGTCATGATTCAAGTCTTGAAAGTGACTCGTGAAGCGATTGTGAGAAAGCAATCCATCAAGTCAGCGATTAAGGAAGAGAAGGGCACTCATCCCTCAAAAAGGGCAGCAGAACCTTTGGCAACACTTCTGCAAAAGTTAAAAAAGCTTTAAAATTAAAGACCCGTGGGAAGACTCCCACGGGTCGCTCATCAAAGAAAGGAACTCAAACATGAAAAATATATTTGAAGAAATGAATCAAGATAGAGAAAACGTAGTGGCATATATGCGATACTCGTCTGCCAATCAGGACGAGCAATCCATAGCGTATCAGCGTGATACCATTATGGCGTATGCTTTGGGGCGAGGGTATTTCGTATCGGCAGAGTACATAGATGAAGCCCGTACGGGTACGAATGACAGACGGGAAGGATTTCAAAGGCTGATGAGGGATGCGAAAGAAAAGCCAGTATGGCATAAAATTCTCGTCTATGACATGAGCCGATTTTCCCGTAATAATATGGATGCAACCAAATATGCGTCAGAGCTTGAAGATTTGGACATCGAGATCATCAGCGTAACGCAAGCCTTTGATAAATCCAATGAAGGGATACTGTCGCGAGGGATTGTGAATTTGCTGAATGAGTATTACAGCCGCAATCTCGCCAAGCATACTCACGCAGGATTGATGCAACGTGCGCAAGAGTTTAAGCATTGTGGTGGTGTAGCTCCGCTTGGTTATTATGTGGATAATCAAAAGCAACTTGCCATCCATGAAG
>CAYULZ010000002.1:0-36966 GCA_964445865.1 uncultured Lachnospiraceae bacterium
GGCATCCATCATTTTGGTGGGTGCCATTCTTGTTATCCCGCCTCGTACCGAGGCTGGCAAAACCACTGGAATTTTGCCATGTCGGGCTAAAAACATGCCGCCTGGCATGTTTTCTTAACGCCCTCACAGTTCTCGACGAGATCATTACAGCCTTGCGGCGTTTATTTCAAAAACAATTCTCACTTTTGTGGGTGCTGTCTGTTTACCGTAGGGGAGACCTGTGGTCTCCCGCGGGCGAACACCGTTCGCACCTACGGTGCAGGGCGGTTCCATCTTTAAAGAATCGGGGCGCTGTATTTACTTTTTTTAATTTTTGTGGTATAATAAACCTACCGATAACCTGAAATTTTCACACAAAACAATTCTACCGACGGTTGATATCCCCACATTCAACCGTCGGTGTGTTGATTTCGTTTGTGATACAGGCTATACTGATAGCGAAAGGAGGCACTTATGGATCAGATCAAAATTGGAAAATTCATTGCTGAGTGCAGAAAAAAACAAGGATTGACGCAAATGCAGTTGGCCGAAAAGCTGAACATCACCGACCGCGCCGTATCGAAATGGGAAACGGGCCGAGCAATGCCCGATTCCTCACTCATGCTTGCGCTGTGTGAGATGCTAAAAATCAGCGTCAACGATTTACTTTGTGGGGAGGTAGTTACGATGGAAGGCTACAACAAGAAATTAGAAGAAAATCTCGTGGAAATGGCTCGCCAAAAGCAGACGGCCGACCGACATCTGTTGTTATTGGAGATCGTGGTTGGCGTGATGTGCATTGCCGTCATGCTTGCCCTCGTTGCCGTGGCATCCTTTGTCCCGATGGCCGAATGGCTGCGGATGGTTCTGATCCTGATCGGTTTTGCGCCGGTTCTGATCGCGACACCGTTTATGCTGAAGATCGAGCAGACGGCGGGATACTACGTGTGCGACAAGTGTGGACATCGCTACGTGCCGAAGTACAGCAGCGTTCTCTGGGCGATGCATATGGGCAGAACCAGACATATGCGCTGTCCGAAATGCGGACAGAAATCCTGGCAGAAAAAGGTTTTAAATAAGGAATAAACTCCGAAGGGCGACTTGGTTTACAAAAATCAAGCCGCCCTATTTACTTTTTTGTTTCGCTATGATATAATATTGAAACCATATTTTTAGGAGTGCCTATGCTTTGGGAAGATTTGAGAGAAGAAGAATTTGAGGGCGCGCTCGCGGCGTCGGGCGGCGTGTGCGTCCTACCCATCGGCTGTCTCGAGATGCACGGACAGCATCTGCCCGTGGGAACCGACACCAAGACCTGCTATCATATCGCAAAGGAGGCCGCCGCCATCGAGCCGGTCGTTGTCTTTTCGGGACTTTATTTTGGAAGCGTGCCGGGACTGACGATGTGGAAGGGAACAATCGACCTCTCGCTCGAGCTTCGCCTGCGCATGCTCGACGAGCTTTGCGCCGAGATCGCGCGCAACGGCTTCAAAAAAATTCTTTTGCTCAACGGGCACGGCGGCAACGAAGCGACGCTCGCGGCCTTTGTGCGAAGCACGCTCCACACGAAAAAGGATTATATCGTCGTGGCGCGTAATGATTATCAATACGGCGTTCAGCGACTCGCTCGCGAGCTTCGTGCGGGGCAAAAATTCCCCGAGCTGACCGAGGCAGATATCGCAAACGTTCTGCAATTTTCGGATAACCGCTATTTGACGGGTCACGCCTGCATGAATGAGACGTCGATCATGCTTGCGCTCGATCCGGAGCACGTCGCCCTCTCGCGTGCCGAGACGGTGGACGGTCGTGACCGTCATCTGACCGACCACCTGACGAAGAAGCCCTACGCCATCGACGGCGGCGTGGGCTTTTGGTTGCTTGACCACCCGAACAGCTTCGAGGGAGAGCATATTGATCTGGCGAGTGCCAATATCGGCCACGTGATCCTGCGCAAGCGCATCGAATATCAGGCCGAGGCCTGTCGACGGCTCAAAGAGGATGACAAGTTACTGGCACAGTACGCCGAGCATTGGGGCGTTTGAACAAGGAGTATCTGTATGAAGAAAAGAGAACTTGGCCTGTCGATCAGTCAGCCGGTGGAAAACGTATTTTCCTGCGGACCGTTCGACTGCATTGAATACAGCGTCGGCGCGTCAGGCAGCGATGGAGGCCGAGGCAACCCAAACGCCGCAGAACGACACTCCCGCTGAGGAAGCTCCGAGCGAAGCAACGGTAGAAGAGGAAACTACTGTATCATAACGAGAAAAGGGACGGCTATGGCCGTCCCTTTTCTCGTTATCCCGTAAAAAATGGATATTTACAAAATCGTGTGGGTGTGATATAATGTATCACAGAAGCAACATCGCTTTTTGAAACGACAATAATAAGGAAGAGAATCGTTTATGTGGCTCATTGTGGCAATCCTGTTTATTATATTTTTCGCCATATATCCGTACGCGGTGCGGGTGCTCGCGCGGCGGCGCATGCTTGCGCACCTTTGTAAGGCGCTTCGCCGCGCGGGAGGGAAGATTCGTTTTTTGCGCCGGTTTCCCGCTTTTTCGGGAAACCGCGCCAAAACATTTGAGCTTTTGGTCCGCTTTGAGGGCGTGCAATACGCCGTCAAGCTCTGGTCACCGAAGCATCAGGACACCGAGCTTCGTATTACCGCCGACGGTAAGGCCTATGAAATGCGCACGGTCGGCCAACCGCTGACACCGCGCGGCCATCGTCGCGTGCGAACGCTTCGCGGCCGTCCGCGTGCCGTGCCGCCGACCAAGACGTGCTTCCGCACGCCGTCATCGTTGCGTCGGGTTAACGTTTTGCTCATTGCGCCGCCCTATCGGCGGATCCTTCGCCGCGAGAAAGGAGAGTGGCGCATGCTGGAAAGCGGTGACGCAATCTTTAACAAGCTCTTGTATACACCGTCCGATTTTCTTGCGACGGTCAGACGGAATGCAGCGCAATCCTAAATACTTCTAAGGAAGAAAATGGTAAACGTGAGCGATATCTGTGACAGACTTTTGAAATCATGTACATTTTTTGACTTTTTTTTGATAAAATTTGAATTATTTTTGAAAAATCATTGCTATTTTGAAAACAATATGATATAATAGCCTCGGTATATGTTTTTCCGGTCGGATGAATTCCGCAAACAAAAAACGGCAATAGCCGAAAGAAAGCAGAATAAGCACAGGACAGAAAGGATATCAATAAAAATGAAGGTTGTTATTTTAGCAGGTGGCTTCGGAACGAGAATCTCGGAGGAGTCGCACCTCAAGCCGAAGCCTATGATCGAGATCGGCGGTATGCCCATTCTGTGGCACATCATGAAGAACTACTCGGCGTACGGCTTCAATGAATTTATCATTTGCTGCGGCTATAAGCAGCACGTTATCAAGGATTTCTTTAACGATTATTTTCTCCATTCCTCGGACGTTACCTTTGATTTTACCAACAACACCAACCGCATGCGCGTTCACAAGAACATGACCGAGCAGTGGAAGGTTACGGTGGTCGATACGGGTCTTCACACTATGACGGGTGGCCGTATCAAGCGCATCAAGAAGTATCTGAATCCCGACGAGCCCTTTATGCTGACCTACGGCGACGGCTTGTCCGACGTGGATATGAACGCTCTTGTGAACTTCCATGAGGAGCACGGAAAGCTGGCTACGCTGACGGTGGTCAATGCAGGACAGCGCTTCGGTGTTATCAAAATGGCGAAGGGCGAGGATGCAGGAAGAATCACCTCCTTCCGTGAAAAGCGCGATAGCGACGGCAACCCGATCAACGGTGGCTTTATGGTTCTCGATCCTAAGGTCTTGGACTATATCGACGGCGATGATACGGTATTTGAGAAGAATCCGCTTGAGCAGCTGGCCAAGGACGGCGAGCTGATGGGCTTCCATCACGACGGCTTCTGGCAGTGCATGGATATGCAGAAGGACCGCGACAATCTGGAAAAGATCTGGCTCAGCGGTGAAGCACCTTGGAAGAATTGGGAAGATTAAACGATGTTGGATATGAATTTTTACCGCGGAAAGCGGGTACTTGTAACGGGACATACGGGCTTTAAGGGCTCGTGGATGTGCCGCGCGCTCGTGAATGCGGGTGCAATCGTGACGGGCTTTTCTCTCACGCCGCCCACCAAGCCGTCCTTGTTCGACATGGCGTCGATCGCGAACGGCATGGATTCGGTGATCGGAGATGTGCGCGATCTTGCCGCCATGAAGGCTTGCTTTGAGCGTGCCAAGCCCGAAATCGTTTTCCATCTGGCGGCCCAGCCGATCGTACGCGACAGCTATAAGGATCCGCATTATACCTATGAGACCAACGTGATGGGCACGGTGAATATCCTTGAGTGCGTACGCACGTCGGATACCGTTCGCTCCTTCCTTAACGTCACGACCGATAAGGTCTACCGTAACAACGAGTGGGAATGGGGCTACCGTGAGAACGAGCCGCTTGACGGCTTTGACCCCTATTCGAACAGCAAATCCTGCTCGGAGCTTGTAACGCATAGCTACAAGGATTCCTTCTTTGCCGACGGACACGTCGCCATTTCGACGGCGCGTGCAGGTAACGTGATCGGCGGTGGCGATTTCGCCAACGACCGCATCATTCCCGACTGTATCCGCGCGGCTCTCGCCCATAACGATATCATCGTGCGCAACCCCCATTCTACGCGTCCGTATCAGTACGTGCTCGAGCCTGTGATGGCGTATCTCATGATCGCTGCCGCACAGTACGAGGACGGCAAGTACGCAGGCTACTACAATGTCGGACCCGACGAGTGTGATTGCTTCCGTACGGGCGCGCTCGTCGACCTGTTCTGCCGCACGTGGGGCGAGGATATGAAGTGGATCAACCGCTACGACGGAGGCCCCCACGAGGCCAATTTCCTGAAGCTTGATTGCTCTAAGCTCAAGACCGTCTTTGATTGGAAGCCCGTTTGGAATCTGGGTGAGGCCGTGGCAAGAACCGTCGAGTGGTCGAAGGTGATGCGCGACGGCGGCGATGTGACGGCTTGTATGGACCGTCAGATCGAGGCCTTTATTGCAGAGAGCACGTGGATTCAATAAGGAGCATTTTTCAGAATCAGCGTCAGTTTTCTGCCGCTGATTCTGTGTTTACAAGAAAAAATAACGCCGAAAGGCAGGGAGTAAGTATGAAAAAAATCAGTATTATGATCCCGTGTTATAACGAGGAGGAAAACGTCGTCCCGATGAGTGAGGCGGTCGTAGCGCAAATGGAGCAGCTTCCGCAGTACGACTACGAGCTTCTCTTTATCGACAACTGCTCGCAGGATAACACGCGTCCGCTTTTGCGCGAGATCTGCGCAAAGAACCCGAAGATCCGCGCGATCTTCAATTCGAAGAATTTCGGTCAGTTCAATTCCCCCTATCACGGCTATTGCCAGACTACGGGCGACTGCACCATCGGCATGTGCTGTGACTTTCAGGATCCCGTGGAGATGATCCCGAAGCTCATTGAGCAGTGGGAGGCAGGCTATAAGGTCGTATGCTGTGTCAAGACCTCAAGTAAGGAAAATAAGCTGATGTACGCGCTTCGCAGTGTGTATTACCGCATGATCAAGAAGATGTCGAGTGTCGAGCAGATCGAGCATTTTACGGGCTTTGGACTGTACGACAAGAGCTTCATTCAGGTCATGCGAGATCTGGACGATCCCACGCCCTTCTTGCGCGGTGTCATCGCCGAGCTCGGCCCGAACATCAAGCTTGTGGAGTACGAGCAGGCGAAACGCAGAGCGGGGAAGACGCACAACAACTTCTTCTCGCTGTACGATGCGGCGATGCTCTCGTTTACCTCGTATACGAAGATCGGCCTGCGTCTTTCGTCCTTCCTCGGCATGCTGATGAGCGGCGGCAGCTTCTTTGCAGCCATTGTTTGCTGCATTCTTAAGCTGATCGATCCCAAGTATTTCTTTACGACGGGCACGGTACCGATCATTCTGACGATTCTGTTCGTCGGCGGTCTGCAGCTGTTCTTCATCGGCTTTGCAGGCGAATACATTATGTCCATCAACGCGCGTTCCATGAGAAGACCGCTCGTGGTGGAGGAGGAACGCATCAATTTTGATTGATCAACATACACCGCATGAAATGAAAGGAGAGCGCATGATGAAACGATTGTTAGCATTGCTGATGTGCCTTGCTTGCCTGACAGGTGTTTTGTTCTCGTGTGACGATACACCTGCGGAACCGACCGACACGACACCGACGGATACAACACCCGCCACCAACCCCTCCGGCGATGATACCCCCTCGACCGAAGCAGGCAATGCCGATCATTGGTATTTGCTGGGCTACACCATCGTGTACCCCAAAAACGCTTCCGCAACGGTGAAGGAGGCGGCCGCGCGTCTTCGAGCCAACATTGCCTCGAAGCTGAATTGGCCCGTAGAGCGCGTGCATATGATCTCCGATGACCAAACGACCGGAACCGCTTATTCGATTTTGATCGGCGAAACGAATCGCGAGCCATCGAAGGTTTATTATGAGAATCCCGACAATCGGGCATTTATCGTACACGCCGTCAACCGAACGATCGTTTTGGCAGGCTCTTCCGACGAGCGTGTCGACCAGGCGGTGCAATATTTTGAAGAGACGTATTTGGCGAACGCGGAGGAGGGCAAGATTGCCGCCGTAACCGATTACGCCCTGAAGCTCGACCCCAATCGTGTTCCTCCTGCAGATCAGGATTTCGGCGGCTACGAATTCATCATTATGACCGATCTGCAGACCGACTATGAGGTTCAGGCGCCCGAGGAAATCGGCAGTGACGGTATCAACAAGGCGCTCTTCGAGCGTAACAAGCTGGTCGAGAGCAAGTACAACGTCAAGATCACCGAAAAGAGAAATCTTCACGCTACCGTAGACCAAGCAAACAGCTACCTGAAGGATATGCAGTCCAGTGGTGACTACTTTGCCGATCTTTACTCGAACTATGCGATAAAGATGATTTCGAGCCATGCCACCCAAGGCTATTATCTGAACGTTTGCGACCTGCAATCTCTCCGCCTTGACGGCGAGTGGTGGGATCAGGATTTCATCAATGAGTTCAAGATCAACAACTACCTTTACACGCTGACAGGAGACATTCAGACCAATGACGAGATCCAGGAGATTCTGTTGGCGATGAATCTGTCGCTGTACAACAAGACCTATCCCGAAAAGAACTTCTACGACATCGTAGTCAAAAATGGTGCTTGGACGTGGCAGGAATTTTACAATACGTGGATTAACTTCGGCTCGTATGATGGCGGCACGGCCGGTAAGGTAGACAGCGACGATAAGGTTGGCTATTACTACGACTGCCGTACGGCAAGCTATTTTTACATGGCGTCCGGACTGAATGCTTTTAGCGTCCAGAACAATCAGCCCGTTCTTACGATTGATTCCTCTAATGCACTGCTCGTGATGGATTTTCTGCGGTATATCACAGATGCGCACCAGAATCTCAAGACCGTTCGTCTTGACGATGTGAATACAGGTGGTGGCTATGAGGCAGGTAATAAACACTTCGCAGCAGGAAAGGCTCTGTTTGTTACCGGCCGCCTTGATGACATGATTACCTATCAGCAGGATATGCAGGATACCGTGGCGTACGTGCCCTTTCCGAAGTATGCAGCCAATCAGGATCGCTACTACTCACTCGTGCACATGTGCTTTACGCCGATCGCGATCAGCGCCAATGTTAGAGATGCAGAAAGAACCGCTTTGATTACCGAGGCACTCTGCTTCTATTCCGATGCGTTGGATCGTGAGGTGGAGGAGCTTCTGTTGGAGGAGACTGCCGATGAGGAGGTTCGCGAGATCCTTCAGCTGACGTTGGATTCCAAAACGTACGACATGGAGTATACGGCCAATATTATGGGTTGGACGGGTTTGACGAACGACACGCTGTTCGTAAGGGGAAAGCTTAGTACGTACAAGGATGAGATGGATAATCTCTCTAAGCAGGCGATCAATGTTCGCGGCACCGGAACGCTGCAAAACTTCCTGAAAGCTTACGCGAATATGAATTTCAACTAAGGAATCGGAGATACCGAAAATAAACACAAGGCTTGGCGCCGACAGTACGCTGTCGGCGCCTTTTTGCTTTTACCATCACGTTGCCATTGGAAAATGAATAAAAAATACTGAATATTCACGAAAAATATTCATTTTTCCTTGACTTTTTTTGGGGGTTGTTATATAATAATTAGTATGGAATATAATGCCCATGTTGTGGGCTGATTTGTGAAAGGAAAGGGCGCTTGTATGCGATTTTTGCATGCGGTGCACCGTGAAAAACATGAGTACTTTGTCCAGAAGAGAAGCCAGAGAGGCCGTGCTCGGTCTGCTGTTTGAAACCGAATTCCGTGCCGATGAATCGAGCACCGAGATCTTTGCCGTCTCGGTAGAGGATCGTGAAATTCCCGCAGATTCGTATATTGAAAAGGCGTATTTTGCCATCTGCGAAAAGCGCGAGGAGATCGACGCGATGATCGGAAACCACGCGAAGGGCTGGAAGACAAGCCGTCTGTCCAAGCTGTCGCGCTCGGTCTTGCGCTTGGCCGTGTACGAGATGCTATACGAGACCGAGATCCCGTACAGCGTGTCGATCAACGAGGCCGTTGAGCTTGCCAAGAAATACGACGAGGATCGTGCGCGCCCCTTTATCAACGGCGTGCTCAACTCGGTCAAAAACGAGCTGGAGAGCGAGAGCGGCGCATCGGCCGAGGCTTCCGCGGACGAAAGCAAATGAAGCCCTGTTACGTTGGCTTTGATACGAGCAATTATACCACGTCGGCGGCTGCCTGCACGGCAGACGGTGTTGTGATTGCTAACTGCAAATGCCCTCTGCCCGTAGCTGAGGGTCAGCGTGGCTTACGCCAATCGGACGCGGTATTTGCACACGTAAAAAATCTTCCCGACGTTTGTCGGGCGCTTTCGGCGGCCATCGAGGGCTACACCCCCGTAGCGGTCGGCGTCTCTGCGCGTCCGCGTGATGCGGAGGGCTCTTATATGCCGTGCTTCCTGGCGGGAAAGGCCGCTGCGCACGCCTTCGCGGCTGATCGTGGCTTGTCGGTGCGTGAATTTTCCCATCAAAACGGTCATGTCATGGCCGCACTCTATTCGAGTGGGGCAGGGGCCGCGCTCTTGTCCGCCCCCTTTTTCTCCTTTCATGTGTCAGGCGGTACGACCGAGCTTTTGCTCGTTACGCCGCAGGCGAACGGCTTTTCGTTGAGGCTCGTCGGTGAGACCGACGACATCAACGCAGGACAAGCCATCGACCGCGTCGGTGTCTCCATGGGACTTTCCTTTCCGTGCGGCAAGGCGATGGAGACCTTGGCAACTGCATACGAGGGGAAGATTTTGCGCCACCCCGTGACCGTCAGAGACGGTCGGTGCAGTCTTTCGGGCGCGGAGAATATCGCACAGAAGCTTTACCGCCAAAGTGGCGACGAAAAGGCCGTTGCGGCCTTCGTCTTTGACTTCGTGGCGCGAACGCTCGTCGCGATGGGCGAGCACGCCATCGCGCGGCACGGAGCCCGTCCTGTGCTCTTTGCGGGAGGTGTGATGTCCAACGTCTGGATGCGAAAGATGCTTTGCGAGCACTTTGATGCTTATTTTGCCGAGCCAGCCTTTTCCGCCGATAACGCAGCGGGCATCGCCCTGCTTTGTCGGCAGACGGCCATGGGGGATACGGTATGAATCAGAACGAATCGGTATTAAGCGTAACGCAGGTCAACCGCTACATCAAGATGCTGATGGACAGTGACGATGTCTTGTCCTACGTCACGGTGCGCGGTGAGATCTCCAATTTGAAATATCATACGAGCGGACACCTTTATTTTACGCTCAAGGACGAGGAGTCCGAAATTCCCGCCGTCATGTTCCGTTCGGCCGTTTCGACCCTCAAATTCGCGGCCAAGAACGGCATGCGCGTGACGGTGTACGGAAGGATCTCGGTCTACGAAAAGAGCGGTCGTTATCAGGTGTACGCCTCGACCATGACCGACGATGGCATCGGTGCGCTGTTTCTCGAGTATCAGCGTCTGCATCGGCAGCTACAGGCCGAGGGGCTCTTTGACGAGTCACGCAAACGCCCGCTTCCGAAATTTCCCAAGTGCATCGGCATCATTACTTCGCCTACGGGCGCGGCGGTGCGCGATATGCTGAACATTACGGGACGGCGGTATCCGTCGGCTAAAATTTTACTATACCCCTCGCTGGTACAGGGCAGAGAAGCACCTGCTTCTCTTTGTATGGGTCTTGCGTATCTGAACGCCGAGACTGATTGCGACGTTATCATCATCGGACGCGGTGGCGGCTCGATGGAGGATCTGTGGGCGTTCAACGACGAGACACTCGTTCGTGCCGTTGCGGCCTCGCGGATTCCTGTCATATCCGCCGTCGGCCACGAGACCGATTTTACTCTCTGCGATTTTGCGGCCGATCAGCGTGCCCCGACGCCGTCGGCGGCCGCTGAGCTGGCCGTGCCCGACCGCCATGCGCTGATGGAGCTTCTCGACGAGACCTGTGAGCGGTTGGATGCGCGCATGGAGCAGTATCTTTCGCGCAGACGGAGTCTCGTGCAGGATCGCTCGCAACGTCTGATCATCTGCTCGCCCGAGGCAAGCCTTGCGCGCATTCGTCAGCGTGCGACGACGGCAGGAGAACGTATGGATCGCGCAATGCAAACGCGTACCGAGCACGGTCGCTTGTTGCTTGCACAGTACGCCCAGAAGCTGAACGCCATGAATCCGCTTTCGGTGCTCGAGCGCGGCTTTGGCGTCGTTTCTAAGGATCAAAAAATTCTCTGCTCGGTATCCGAGCTCCGTAGCGGTGACCGCGTCGAGCTTCGGCTAGCAGACGGACGTGCCGAGGCCGAGATCGTGTCGGTAAGCCCCGACCGTAAAAAGAAAATAAAGGCGTGAAAGGAAGGACAGTAGCATGGATTTTGAAACGGCTGTCAAGCGGCTGGAGGAGATCACCTCAAGCCTTGAAAAAGAAAATGTGAGCCTCGAGGAGGCTCTGAAGCTATATGAGGAGGGCGTGCGCCTCGTACGTGTTTGCAACGAGAAGCTGGAGGATGCCGAGCGCCGTATTCATATTTTAAAAATGACACCCGAGGGTGAGATGGTGGAGGAGGATTTTTCTGCCGATGCTCACAAGGAGGATACGCGGATATGAAGCAAAGTATAGATGCCGTGAAGCGGGCGCTGGCCGACAATGCGGCCGCGACCGAATTGGCCATGCAGGAGATATTTTCCCATCGCGATGAGGATATTGCGGTGCTCCTTGATGCGGAAAATTATTCCCTGTTTGCGGGAGGGAAGCGTGTGCGCCCCTTCCTTGTCAACGAGATCTGCCGCATGCTTGGCGGAGACGTGCGCGTCTCGATGCCGTATGCCTGCGCGCTGGAGATGATCCACACCTATTCCTTGATCCACGACGATCTGCCTTGCATGGACGACGACGATATGCGTCGCGGCAAGCCCACCAACCATAAGGTGTTCGGCTACGCAACGGCACTGCTGGCCGGTGATGCGCTTCTGACGCATGCCTTCCAGACCGCCTCGGAAAACCCGTATGCAAGTGCCATTCAAAATGCGCAGGCCGTGTCGGTTCTTTCTCGCTCGGCGGGCGAGTTTGGTATGATCGGCGGACAGATCATGGATCTCGACGGTGAGACCAAGCGGCTCGAGATGGAAAAGCTTTTGAAGCTTCACTCGATGAAAACGGGCGCGCTGATGATGGCTGCGGCCAAGCTTGGTGCGATCGCGGCGGGTTATGCCGTCGACAGCCCCGAGGCAGAGGCCGTTACCGAATACGCGGCCAAGATTGGCTTGGCTTTTCAGGTGATCGACGACATCCTTGACATCGAGGGCGATGAGGCCGAGCTCGGCAAGAGTTTGCGCTCGGATGCCGACCGAAACAAAACGACTTTTATGACCTATTATACGACCAACGAGGCGCGCGACTATGCCGCAACCCTGACGGCCGATGCCGTGTCCTATGTTGCGGACTTTGAGGATTCGGCGGTTCTGACCGACCTTGCCGCCTATTTGTTAGATCGCACCAATTGAAGATGACGCTTTTTTAGGAGGCTTTTGTGACCTTTATTCGAAATTTATTTGGTAACTATCTTTTGATGAGCGCCGTTTGCGGCTGGCTTGGTGCACAGCTGATCAAGTCGGTGATTGCGTTGTTAAGCCGCGAAAAGCTGACCGTGACGCAGATCCTGTTTTCCAACGGCGGCATGCCGAGCTCACACTCGGCGGCCGTGATGGGCTTGGCCACGGCCTGCCTCATTCAGGAAGGCGTTGGCTCGCCGATCTTTGCCGTGGCGGCTCTGCTTGCCTTTATCGTCATGAACGACGCCATGGGTGTGCGTTATGAAACGGGAGAGCAGGCAAAGATCTTGAACCGTATTACGGAAAAGCTGTTTTCGGGCGAGCCCGATCAGATCAACACCGGTCTGAAGGAAATGGTCGGACATACGCCGTTTCAAGTGATCATGGGCGGACTGCTCGGTATCGGTATCGGCATCGGCCTCGGCTTTGCCATGCGGGTGATCGTGATATGAGGGTCGACCTCTATCTGACCGAGGCAGGGTACACTGCGAGTCGTAAAAAAGCGCAGGATCTGATCGCCGCAGGCGCAGTAACGGTGGACGGTGTCGTGGTCAAAAAGCCCTCGGCGCCGATCAATGAGGCCATTGAGCACGAGGTCAGGATTGAGCCGATTTTTCGGTACGTCAGCCGTGGCGGCATGAAGCTGGAGGCGGCACTCGATGCATTTGGCATCTCGGTGAACCGAAAAAAGGCTGTTGACGTGGGCGCTTCCACGGGCGGCTTTACCGATTGCCTGCTTAAGCGCGGTGCGGCTCACGTGGTGGCAGTCGACGCGGGTATCGGACAGCTTCATGAATCATTGCGCGCCGATCCGCGTGTGACGGTGATCGAGCATTTCAATGCACGGGAGATGACCGCCGAAACCACCGACGGCCTTTGTGATGTGGCTGTTGCCGACGTTTCCTTTATTTCGCAGACCTACGTCATTCCTCCCATCGCGTCGGTGCTTGTGCCGAACGGGGGCTTTGTCAGCTTGATCAAGCCACAGTTTGAAGCAGGACGGCAGGGACTCGGTAAAAACGGCATCGTGACGAGTGCGGCCTATCGCTTCCTGGCGGCCAAGCGTGTGATTGCTTGCGCTCTTGAAAACGGCCTTGATTGCGTGGGGCTGATCCCCTCGCCCATCGAAGGGGGCGACGGCAATAAGGAATACCTTGCTTACTTTATCAAGCGTCCGAGCCTTGCATCGCTCGTTGACGACAAAAAAATAAAAATTATTACTGCCTTATGATCGTTTGCATGTCGTAACAGTAAGAAAGGGCAGAGCATGAAAAAAGTTGCATTGCTGACCAATTTTAATATTCCCGAGAAGCTGTCGGCCGCCGCCAAGGTCGCAGACAGAATTCTCGACCGCGTAGATGAGATTCTCATTCTGCAAAATTATAAAGAGCGCATTCTGCGTAGCCATACGCATAAGGGTAAGTACATCTATCTTTCGCCCGACGAGCTGTATGCAAGAGCCGATCTTGCCATCGTGCTCGGCGGAGACGGATTTATGCTGGAGGCCTCGCGCCGCGCCGCCCCCCGAGGTCTTCCAATCCTCGGCATCAACATGGGGCGCGTGGGGTATATGACCGAGCTGGAGATCGACGAGCTCTCGCTCCTCGACCGTCTGTTTGACGGCCATTACCGCGTGGACGAACGCGCGATGCTGCAGGTGGAGGTTCGTTCCTCCAAGGGACAGACGCGTGGGACGGCCTACGCCCTCAACGATGCGGTCATCGCCAACGGCTCGACGGCGCGTATCGTCGATCTTCAACTGTCGGACGGCGAGGAGGAGATCAACACCTACCGTGCCGACGGTCTTGTGGTTGCTACTCCGACGGGCTCGACGGCCTATTCGCTCTCTGCGGGAGGTCCGATCGTCGATCCCAAGCTTTCCTGCTTCTGCGTCACGCCGATCTGCCCCCATTCCATGGTGGCACGCCCCCTCGTTTTTCCCGATACCGCCGAGCTTCGCGTCAAGAATATCTGCGTGCGCGAGAAGGTTTTGCACCTGACGCTCGACGGTCGCATGAGCTTTGATCTTTTCTTCGGCGACACGGTGGTCATTACCAAGTCGGAAATGATTACGCGGCTAGTACGTCTGAAGGACGAGGGCTTTTATGCCAAGATCCGTATGAAGAAATTTATTTGAATACGAATACGATATATGGAAACGGAGAAATGATATGAAATCAAAGAGACAGGAACGAATCCTTGAGCTGATTGCCAAGCACGAGATCGAAACCCAGGACGATATGATGAATCGCTTGCGCGCGGAGGGCTTCTCGGTGACGCAGGCGACGGTATCCCGCGACCTCAAGGAGCTTAAGCTGACCAAAACGCTGACCTCACGCGGTACTTACCGTTACAGCCAGCCCACGCGCCATCATATGGCGGGCAACGCCAAGCTCAGTCGCGCTATGGTGGACTCGATCACGCATGTGGATTATTCGCTCAATACCGTCGTTCTCAAGACCTATCCCGGCATGGCGCAGGCCGTGGCCTCCGGTGTGGACGCACTGAACCTTTCCGATATTCTCGGATGCGTAGCGGGCGACGATACCATCATTGTTGTGACGCGAAGCGTGGACAGCTCGGCAGAGCTGAGTGAAAAGATTCTGGAAATGATGAAAACCTTTTGACGGGCGGAGGCCGACGGAATATGATCGAATCGTTACACATTGAAAATATTGCCGTGGTCAAGACACTCGACGTGGATTTTTCATCGGGTATGACCGTGCTGACGGGTGAAACAGGCGCGGGTAAATCCATCATCGTTGACAGCCTCAATTTGCTTTTTGGCGGTCGTGCGGACCGCGAGCTGATCCGAAGCGGCGAGAGTCGCGCCGAGGTTTCGGCCGTGTTCGGCGGTTTGTCCGAGATGGCTTTGCAAACCCTTACGGAGCTTGGGTTTTCGGCGGCTGACGGAAGCGTAATGCTCTCTCGAAGCTTGACCCCGTCCTCCTCGACGGCGCGCATTAACGGCCGTGCGGTTACGCTTTCGGTGTTGCGCGAGATCGCTGAGCAGCTGTTCAATATCCACGGACAAAACGACAACCAACAGATGTTGGATCCCCGCAACCATATTCGTTTCTTGGATTCCTATGCCGATTGCGGCGCGATCCTCGCGCAATACAGCGTCCTCTATCATCAGATCCTTCATAAGCGTACCGAGATCGACTCACTCGACCGCGACGCGCGCGAGCAATACCGCATGCGCGAGATGCTTCGCTTCCAAGTCGCGGAGATCGACGCCGCCAAGCTCAAGTGTGGCGAGGAGGAGACGCTCGAGGAGCTTGTCAAGCGACTTCGTAATGCCGAACGCATCGACAAGAGTCGAAGCCTGGTCGCGAAAGCGCTCAAGGGTGGCGACAAGGGCATGGGCGCGATCTACCTGGCTGACCGTGCCGCAGGCGCGCTGGAGGCGATTATCGAAAGCATTCCCGAGGCTGAGGAGCTCTCGCGCCGCTTGCGCGAGGTCTGCTATGAGTTGGAGGACATCGCGGAAACGGTTGACGACGTGGCCAATCTCGGCGACGAAAATCCGACGCTGAAGCTCGACCGTGCCGAGGGACGGCTTGATACCATCGAGCGAATGAAGAGAAAATACGGAAGCAGCGTCGAGGAGGTACTCGCCTTCCGCGACGATGCGGCGGCACGGCTCGACTTGATCGACCACGCCGATGAGCGCCGTGAGGATATGGAAAATGAGCGGAAGGCACTTTCGAATGAGGCGCAAGCACTTGCTGAGCGGCTGCGCGACGCGCGCCGCGAGGCGGCACGCCGCCTGCGCGAGGAGGTGCAGGGAACGCTTGCCTTTCTCGATATGCCTAAGGTTCGCTTTGACGTGTCGGTGCGCCCTACCGACGATTTCAACGCCTTCGGCCGCGATGCGGTCGAGTTTATGATCTCCACGAATCCCGGCGAGCCGATGATGCCGATGGCAAAGATTGCCTCGGGCGGCGAGCTTGCACGTATTATGCTCTCGCTTAAAAACGTGCTCAATCGCTCGGACGGCATCGATACCGTCATTTTCGACGAGATCGATACGGGTATTTCGGGCAAGACCTCGCGCAAGGTCGGCATCAAGCTCAAAGAGATCGGCCGCGAGTCGCAGGTCATCTGCGTGACGCACTCGGCACAGATCGCCTCGCTCGCGCATAACCACCTTTACATCTCGAAGCGAGAGGTCGACGGCCGGGCCGAAACGGCACTGACCGCGCTTGACCGTAAGGGCAGAGAAGAGGAGATCGCGCGCATCCTCGGCGGCATTGATATCACCGAGGCACAAAGGCTTGCCGCACGCGAAATGATTGCCGAAGGAGAACAGTACGGATGACAAAGACCAACGCGATGCGTCAGCTTGACGCAGCTAAAATTCCATACGAGGCTCTTTGCTACGAGGTCGACGAAAACGATCTGTCGGGCACGCATATTGCCGATCAGCTTGGCATGCCGTATGAGCAGATATTTAAGACCATTGTGACGAGGGGCGATAAAACTGGCTATCTCGTATTCTGTATCCCATGCCATAAGGAGATCGACCTCAAGGCCGCCGCGATCGCGACGGGAAATAAGAAGGTCGAGCCCGTGGCCGTCAAGGAGCTGTTAGGGCTCACGGGATATATTCGCGGTGGCTGCTCACCGATCGGGATGAAAAAGAAATTCCCGACCTACTTTGACAAGAGCGCCGAGGGCGAGGAGCGTATCACGGTCAGCGCGGGCGTGCGCGGCATTCAGCTACTGCTCTCTCGCGAGGATATCGTGCGCTTTACGGGAGCACGGCTTGCCGCTATCGCGCACTGACGAAAAAAGAGCGAAAAATCGCAGGAAGCTCTTGCAAAAAGCGAGAGCTTGTAGTATAATAAATAGGTTATGTAATCGTTGCCTGTGCCGTGTGCGGAGGCAGAAAAGAGGAATGAGATGTTAGAACTGAAATGTAAAATTGCCGACGCGATCATGGAGCGCGTCCTTGCCATGAAGGCGGATGCCGAGCTGACGGCGGACGACGTCATGGCGATGCTCGAGTATCCCCCCGATGAGAAGATGGGAGATCTCGCGCTGCCTTGCTTTAAGCTAAGCAAGCTGCTCCGCAACGCGCCCATAAAAATCGCCATCGCGATTGCCGAGTCCCTCTCGGTTGAGGGTGTGGCGCGCGCCGAGGCGGTCAATGGCTATTTGAATATTTTTCTGGACGGACAGGCACTCGCCAATCGCGTCATTCCCGAGGTCAGAGAAAAGGGCGATCGCTACGGTGCGCCCGACCTTGGACAGGGCAAGACCGTCGTGCTCGACTATTCGTCACCTAACTTGGCCAAGCCCTTCCATATCGGCCATCTCGGAACGACTGTTATCGGTCATTCTATTAAGCGGCTTCACGAATTCGCAGGCTATCAGTGCGTGGGAATCAACTATGTAGGAGACTGGGGAACCCAGTTTGGTAAGTTGATTGTTGCGTTCAAAAAATGGGGCAATCGTGAAAAGGTAGAGCAGAATGGTATTGATGCGCTGGTGGAACTGTATGTGAAAATCAACAATGCCATTTCCGGTAATGAGGAATTGGGTATTCCTGCCAATCCTGCCCTTGCAGATGAGGCAAGAGCCGAATTCTTGAAAATGGAGCAAGGCGATGAGGAGAATTTGGCGTTGTGGCGTTGGTTGGTGGAAAAGACGCTGAAGGCCAATGATGAGATTTATGAGCAGTTGGGAATTACCTTTGATAGCTACAAGGGTGAATCTTGCTATACTGACAAAATGCCTGCCCAAGTACAAAAACTTCGTGACGCTAATCTTTTGAAGATTGACGACGGCGCATCCATTGTGGATCTTTCGGAATATGGTATGCCCCCTTGTCTCATTTTGAAAAGAGACGGTGCTTCCTTGTATCCCACCCGTGATATTGCCGCAGCACTGGATCGTAAGGAAATGTACGATTTCGATAAATGTATTTACGTCACAAGTGCCGGCCAGAGTCTCCACTTCGCACAGTGGTTCAAGGTGGTTGAGCTTATGGGCTACGATTGGTACGACAAGCTCGTGCACGTGCCCTACGGAACGGTCAGCATCAACGGCGAGAAGCTCGCCACGAGAACGGGCAACGTCATTCTTCTGCGCGATCTGTTCGCGCTGGCTATCGACAAGGTGGCCGCCATCATGGAGGAGAAAAATCCCGACCTTGCCGACAAGGCAGAGATCGCCGAGGCGGTCGGCGTCGGCGCGGTCGTGTTCTACTACCTGTCCAATAATCGCATCCGTGACATCAACTTCGTCATGGAGGATGCCCTCAGCTTCGATGGCAACACGGGCCCCTACGTGCAGTACACCTATGCGCGTACCTGCTCGGTGCTTGCCAAGGCGGGTGACGTGAAGGGCGGGGAGCTGACGGTCACCGCCGACGAGGAGACCGCGCTTCTCAAGGTGCTTTGCCGCTTTGAGGAAACGGTGCGCGACGCCATTGCGGCCTACGAGCCCTCGATCATCACGCGCTACATTCTCGACGTAGCGGGTGCGTATAACCGCTTCTACCACAACTGCTCCATCCTCAACGCCGAGAACGAGCAGGTGCGCTCCACGCGTCTTGCGCTCACCGAAGCCGCCAAGACCGTGCTTGGCAACGCATTTGGCCTGATCTGTCTGCAGAAGACCGAAAAGATTTAATGTTGATGAAATTTTAAGAAAATAAAGAGGTATTACCATGTCCGGACATAGCAAATGGGCTAACATTAAGCACAAGAAAGAAAAAACCGACGCGCAGCGCGCGAAGGTGTTCACCAAGATCGGTAAGGAGATCACCATTGCCGTTAAGGCAGGCGGCGGCGACCCCGCCTCGAACTCCAAGCTGCGCGACCTGATCCTGAAGGCCAAGTCGAATAACGTTCCCAACGATAACATCGAGAGAACCATCAAAAAGGCACTCGGCGCGACCTCGGAGAACTACGAGGAGATCGTATACGAGGGCTACGGTCCCGCAGGCATTGCCGTGATCGTCGAGACCACCACCGATAACCGCAACCGTACCGCGGGTAACGTCCGCGCCACCTTCTCGAAGTATCACGGCAACCTCGGCCAGACGGGCTGCGTGTCCTATCTCTTCGAGGAAAAGGGCGTCATCATCATTTCGAACGAGGATGGCGACATTGACGAGGATAAGCTGATGGAGACCGCACTCGAAGCGGGCGCCGAGGACTTTGCTGCCGAGGGAGAGGCCTTTGAAATCTACACCGAGCCCGACGATCTGTACGCCGTTAAGGAAGCCCTTGAGGGTGCAGGCTATGCGATCGCATCGGCCGACAAGGATAAGATCCCCTCGAACTACGTTACCCTCGACAACGAGGACGACATCAAGTTTATGACGCTGATGATCGAAAAGCTCGAGGACGACGACGACGTCATGAACGTATACCACAACTGGGAAAACTGTGACTGATTGTCATGAATAAGTACAAACGCTTACTGTCGAACACAGCCATTCTGGGACTCGGCACCTTCGCTTCGAAGGTGCTCGTGTTCCTCTTGATGCCGCTGTATACCGCGATTTTGTCCGCCGAGGAATTCGGTGTGGCGGATCTCGTCGCGCAGACGGCCAATCTGTTGATCCCACTTGCGGCGGTTGGTATTTGCGACGGTCTGTTTCGCTTTACGCTCGAAACGGATAGCGGCGACCGCAAGAAGGTCTTTACTGCATCGGTCACCGTGCTTGGTATCGGAAGTGCGGCGCTTGCGCTGATTGCGGCCCTCGTCTATTCCTTTCACGGGCCGTCGGTGGAATATCTGCCCATGATCGTCTTGTACGTGGTCTGTGCGAATTTCCATTCGGCCTTTGCGCACTATCTGCGCGCCAAGGGACGTACGACGCTGTTTGCCGTGCAGGGAATTATCAATACGGTACTGACCATTGCACTCAATATTTTGTTCCTCGTCGTATGGGACATGGGAAGCACGGGCTACGTGCTTTCGGTGGTCGTTGCCGATCTTACGCTCACCGTCGGCCTTTTTATCTTCTGCCGACTGTGGCGCGATTTGGACTTCCGCGCGTGGGATAATAAGGTCGTAAAGGCGCTCTTGAAATTCAGCATTCCGTATATTCCGACGACCATGATGTGGCTCATCACCTCGGTCTCCGACCGCTATATCGTAACGATTTATTGCGGCACTGAGATTCACGGTCTGTATGCGGCGGCGAGTAAAATTCCTACGCTTGTCCTGCTTGTCAGCGGTGTGTTTATCGAAGCGTGGCATTTTTCGAGTGTGAAGGATTCCCTCGAAGAGCGTGCGGAATTTTTCGGTACCGTTTACCGTAACTACATGAGCATTATGTTTGTGGGAGCGTCGGTGCTGATCGCGGGCTCGAAGATCTTTACGCGCCTGCTTTTGGCCGATTCCTATTACAGCTCGTGGGAATTTGTGCCGATCCTCGTGATCGCTATGATCTTTTCTGCGTTCTCGGCCTTTTTCGGAAGCGTGTATTTTCTCGAAAAGAAGAGCATGCTTTCGATGCTGACCGCGATGTCGGGGGCGGTGATCAACGTAATTTTGAATTTCCTTCTCATTCCGCGCCACGGCGCGATGGGAGCGGCGGTGGCTACGCTGATCAGCTATCTGGCTACCTATGCCATTCGTGCCTACGATACGGCGCATTACGTGAAATTCAATCAGCACCACGTGCGTGTGACGGTCAATACGGTCGCGCTTCTGGCACAGGCTTGGATTATGATCGAGGCGCCCCGTTATTGGCAGTACGCCCAAGTGGCCATCGTTTTATTCTTTGTTATCTTTAACGGAAAGGGAATCGTGTTGTCGGTTTCCCAGCTTTTTGGAAATATTTTTTCAAAAAAATCTAAAAAAAATTAAAAAAGCACTTGCAAAACGTATCAAGATATGATATAATATGATGTAATGTGCATAAAACACAAAGACGGGTGGTCCGCTGCGTCGCTCTGCATGAACACCCCGATATCAAAGGAGGACTGAACAATGAACTTACTTCAGGCTTTTACAAACGAGCAGTTGAAAACCGAGCTCCCCGTTGTGAACGTTGGTGATACCATTCGTATCCACAACAGAATTAAAGAGGGCGCACGCGAGAGAATCCAGATGTTCGAGGGTACCGTCATTGCGAAGCACGGCGGTGGCATTTCCGAGACCTTCACCGTAAGACGCGTTTCCTACGGCTGTGGTGTCGAGAAGACCTTCCCGATCCATTCTCCCAACGTTGTTAAGGTTGACGTGATCCGCTCGGGCCGCGTAAGAAGAGCTAAGCTCTACTACCTGCGCGACAGAGTCGGTAAGGCTTCTAAGGTTAAGGAAAAGATCTAACCTCGGAAACCAAAATATACGGCGGAAGCAAGCTTTGCTTCCGCCGTATATTTTTTTATTTTTTTAACATTTCCTCAATCGACTCGAACGCCTTCTCGCGATTGTCCTCGGACAGGATGGTATAGATCACGTAGTGGCCGAACACGCGAACCGTTGCGGCATCGAGCTTCGTCGCCTCGCGCGGCGCGTAGCTTGCGACGAAGGCGCGCTGTTCTTCGCGCAGGGTGTTCACGTATTGCTCACACAGACGGCGAAGCTCGTCCACGTCCTCTTGCGTTTCTCCTCGAAAAATGCCGATCTCGTCGATGTTCTCGGAGCGTACGCTGTATACGAGACTGTAATCGGCAAAGCGGTCGGTGTCCTCGAATGAGAAGCGGATCTGCTCCTCGCCAAAGGGAAGATATTCTTCGTCCTCGAGCTCATCGCAAACGGCGTCTGTGATCGCTTCGCAGGAAATGTCGTCGCGGTAGTCTTTCATGCGCTGACAGCCCATTGTCAAAAGGGCGAGGAGCAAACCGAGGCATAACAGCTTCTTCATGCTTATTTCCTTTCATTCCGTACCGTGAGTACGGATATAATACAAGATTTTTCGATAGGCCTCAGCCGTCAAATGGTGACCGTCCCCGTTTTGGTATTCCGTACGGAGACGCCCGTTTTCATCGGTGAGAATCTCGGCCGTGTTCAGGTAGCCGATGCCGTATTCCTCGGCCAGCTCCTCGGTCCAACCGTTGATGGTGCGGATGTGCGCGTTCAGCGTATCAAGATCGACCGAAAAATGCGACATATCCATATTTTCGGCGACGGGGAAGGCCGATTGTAGCAGGATCTCGGTCGAAGGGGAATTTCTTTTGATCGCATCGATTACGATGCGGTAGCAGGATTGAAAATAGTCCTTTCCGCGCCGCACGTTGCCGACCGCACCGTTGAGTCCAAAGCAAAGAAGCATGCGCTTCGGTTGCTCCCGACGAACCGCCTCTCCGATTGTCAGCTGCTCACCTGTTGGGGGATAGACGATCTTCAGCGAGCCGACTGTGGTATCGAGATTGACCGTACCGCTCGGCGGCCCCCAGATCTGCTTCGTCTCGGTACCGCCCGTAAGAACGCCACGGCTTTTCAGATGATAGGTCGTGGATTCCCCGAAAAAAATAAAGCTGTCTATATACGCTTGCCCAAGATCCGTTCCTTCCTGTAACGCGGCCGCAGGAAGCAGGGATTCCTCCTCGCTTCCTCCGTCGCGCGGACGGCAGGAGGGGAGCAGAAGTCCCAATATCAGAATGGTGGACAGAGCCATAGACAGCTTTTGATTCATAACCGTACGCCTTTCCGAAAAATGGGATCGGCATACGCAGGGTCAACGTCGGGTTTTATACTGACTCTTGTATTCCTCGGTTGCCTCGCGATTCTTGCGGAAACGAGACGCGATCCATGCAAAGATGCCCATGACGAGGAAGTAGGCGAGGACGAAGAATACGAGGCCGACCAACACGGAGGATCCGGGCATGGAGAGCGGCAAAAGGAAGCACAGATAAAAGGCGAGCGTGCAGATCAGAAAATGTAACAGCAAGCGGAGCGCGCCCGAAAGCGGCTTGTAGCGATAAATGCCGTTTGCCCCCGACACCAAAAGAGAAAAGACGAAGAAGAGGAGCACGCGGCCCGCCTCCATCAGCACTTGATCCTGCTTAACGTATGCGAGATAGACGATCAGCGCATACGCTGCGGTGATGAGGGAAAAGAGCACGCAGGCGTCGGTTAATATTTTCTTGACCGTTTGTTTGATATTCATGCGATTATATCGATCCTTTCCATATTGTTCCCCTACACTATACCACATATGCGCATTTTTTTCAATAAGATTCTGTAAATTTTTTGCCACTGACAAAAAACCGTCACTCGCAGACGTTGCCATTGTGGTATGATAAGCGTGGGGATAACGGAGAACCGCTCACAACAGGAAGGAACGGTACGTTATGAAACTAAAAATAGATCAAGGCTCGTACGGTCACCCATTTGCGTGCGCCCCGCGTGCGGAGGTGTTGTAATGATCGACGAGCAACTGATGCTTTCGCTTTTAACGGGTGGCTCCTTGCTTTTCGGCATTCTTTCGGGTATTCTCGGTCTTCGGAAAAGCACGCGCAACGAGGCAGGGAAGCACGCTTCCGAAATGATGATGGTCATCGTCAAGCTTGAGGATATCAGTGTCGGCGTAACGGAGATCAAGGCCGATCTTTCGAACGTCAAGGGCGATATTCGTGACTTGACCGAGCGATTGATCGTCGCCGAACAGGCCATCAAGCAGGCACACCGCCGCTTAGATGAGCAGCAAAAGCACGAGCATTGAAAAAAGCGGCTGTTGCCAATGGCAACAGCCGCCCATTTTTTTATTCCGCAGGCTTCTCACGGAACTGCTTGAGAGCCTGTGCAAGCTGGTCGGGGCAGGAGGTAGGCTTGAAGCCGCAACGAATGCCCGAAAGGCGTTCAATCGCCTCGTCGACTGTCATGCCGATCAGTAGGCGGGATACGCCCTGCGTATTGCCGGCGCAGCCTCCCTCAAATTTGACCTTGATGATCTTGTCGTCTTCAATATCCATCTCGATCTTACGGGAGCAGACCGACTTGGGAAGATACGTAATATGAGCCATGATAAACTCCTTTCTGTACGTTAAAGCGTATAAAAGCCGATGGGGGTGTAATTCGGATAGGACAGCGAGAGATATAGGCCGAACGCAGGGGCGTCGGCGGCAGAGAGACGGAAGGTAAAAAAGGCGCGATAAAAGCTGTGATCATACTCCAGAGGAAGAAAATCGATCTTTCCTACCGTAGCACCAAGCGCAGCTGAGGCAGTCAGAAGCTCGGAAAGACGACTTCCGTCCTCACGGGTGAGGGAGCATTCGAGGACGCAGGGCTGTGCCCTCGAAAGAGAACGCAGGGCAGAACGACCGACAAGCGCGTAACGGACACTTTCGGCGGTGTCGTTGCCTTCGATCTCGGCCGTGGCGCAGATCTTCAGCTCGTAGCGATCGATCATGGCGTAAAAGCCGAACAAACGGCCGTTTGTGCTGTTCTCAATGGGCAGAATGCAATAACTGGCCTGCCCGTTGTATACGCTGTCACACGCCTCGGAAAAATCGGAAACATAAAGAGGCTTAGCGCCGATCAGTCGCTCGGAAAATTGCTCGTAGGCGCGTTCGTTATATCGGTTGCGTACGAATGCGATCTTGCCGTGCGCGCCTGCGGGCGGAAGCTCATTTTGCAAGAACAGCTCCTCGGGACGAAGCGCAGGATCCTTGGGGTGGAGACGGACGTACGAACGGCAAAACAGCGCTTTGGAAAGCTCGTTCGGGGCGTTCGCGGCGGCAAGAAAGGCAGAGAACAGCTCCTCGGCCGAGCCGGTGGCTTCACAGATCTCATCAGCAAGCATCGTGATGCAAAGTCTTTGTTGCTTCTCTACGATCGACGCACGCCGATCGGCTTCGGCGAGGTTGCTCTGCAGGCGCAGAAGAATATCCTTTTGTTCCACGGTCAAAGCTGGAGAAGGAGATCAAAGCTGTCCTTCATGAAGCTTTGCATCTCGTCGGCGGAAAATTTCTTTTGAGAAAGCAGGGAAAGCTTGTAAAGATAGGAGGCCATGGCCGACGCCTTTGCGCGGTCGCTCTCGGCTACGTCACAGAGCTTCTGTAACAGCGGCGAGGATGTATTGAGTACGAGCGTGCTTTCGGTCGGGAAGGGCGTATCCGCACCCATGCTGTAAAAGCGCATCATTTCCTCCATGCGGCGTGCATCCTCGGAAACGTTAAGCACGGCAGGAACCGATTCGTCCTTCAGGGCATCGAAGCGCACCGTGACCTTGTCGCCAACGACCTCGGTAAAGACCGACTTGAGCGCTTCGCTTTCATTTACCGCGCCATCCCCCTTGAGTACTTCGGCAATGTCGGCGTCCACGCGAAGAAACTTCACGCCGTCCATGTACTGCTCGAGCATCGTGGCAAACTGCGTGTCGATGGGCTTGTCAAAGAGCGCTACACGAATGCCCTCGGCCTCGAACATCGAAACGTACTGTGCCTGCAGGGCGCGATCGGTCGCGTAATATACGGTGTTTTCATGCTTTTCCTTGGCCTCGGTGAGATATTCCTCGTAGGTCTGCGTCGTACCGTCGGTCAGCGTCAGCAAAAGCGCGGACTTGACGCGGTCGTAGAACTTGCGATCCTTCATGCATGCGTATTCGACGAAGGGTGCACAGTCGCTCCAGACCTTCGCGTAATCCTCACGGGCGGTGTTGCAAAGCGAGCAGAGCTTATCCGCCACCTTCTTGACGATGTGTGCGGATACCTTGGCGACGTAGGTGTTGGTCTGCAGATAACTGCGCGAAACGTTCAAGGGAAGCTCGGGGCAATCCAATACGCCCTTAAGCATCAGCAGGTACTCGGGAATGACCTCCTTAATGTTATCGGCTACATAGACCTGATTGTAGTACAGCTTGACCTGTCCCTCGATGCTCTCGTATTCGTTTGCGAGCTTGGGGAAGTAGAGGATACCCTTGAAATTCAAGGGGTAATCGGCGTTGATGTGAATGTGGAACAACGGCTCACGGTAATCGGTAAAGACCTTGTGATAAAACTCGTTGTATTCCTCGGGCGTACACTCGGAGGGTGCCTTCTGCCAAAGAGGTCGGACGTCGTTGACGGGCTCGGCAGGCTTTTCTTCCTTGCCATCGCTCTCCTTGCCGTCGTCAAAATAAATCTCCACGGGCATAAAGGAGCAGTACTTTTCGAGCATGGCGCGGAGCTTCGAGGGGGAGAGATATTCCTTTTCGTCCTCGGAAATATGCAGAATGACATCGGTTCCGTGTCCGTCCTTTTCGTAAGCCTCGGCTTCATATTCTCCGTTTTCATCACAAACCCAGTGTACGGCGGGCGCATCGGTATAGGAACGCGTGATGACCTCGACGCGGTCGCTGACCATGAAGGCCGAGTAAAAGCCGAGACCGAAATGGCCGATGATGCCGTTTTTCGAGCCGTCCGATTCGTTTTCATACTTTTGAATGAAGTCGACCGCGCCCGAGAGCGCGATGCTGCAAATATATTTCGTCAGCTCCTCCTCGGTCATGCCGATGCCATTGTCGCGAATGGTCAATGTCTCGGCATCGGCGTCGAGGATGACGTCGATGCGGTAGGTCTCTCCGCTCGCTTCACGCAGACCGAGCGATTCGAGACGCTTGAGCTTGGTGATGGCATCGGAGGCGTTGGATACGAGCTCGCGCAGAAAGATATCCTTCTCCGAATAGAGCCATTTTTTGATGATGGGGAATATATGCTCGGTATCGACCGAGATTCCGCCCTTTTTGATGTTTTCGTTGGCCATGATTATTCTTCCTTATCGTTGGGAGTGGTTGTATTTTCGGGAGCGGCTTCGGGAGACGGTTCGTCGGTCGACGGCGACTCCTGCGCACCCTTCTTTTTGAATATGCGGTGGAACAGATGGGAGATCCTTTCAAGCAGATGCTTGACGGATCGGACGATTCTTGCGGTAAACCGTTCGTGGTGCTCGTGAGGATCGACCATAGAATCGTAGGTGTAATAATTGGCGGTTTCCGTAGGTAGCTCGGCCTTTTTGAGACGGGAATCGATCAGCTCCTTGCCGATGGAAACGATCATGGAAAAGAGCGGAACGCCGATGATCATACCCGCGAGCCCGAAATACGCACCCATAATGGTGATAGCAATGATCACGCCGAGCGAGCTGAGCTTGGTGGAGTTTCCGAGGATTTTCGGGGCAATGACGTTGCCGTCGATCTGCTGAATGATCAGGATCAACGCAAGGAAAATGAATGCCTTTTTCGGATCGGCGAGAAAAACCAGCAAAAACGAGGGAATGCCGCCAATGAAGGGACCGAAAATCGGTATGATATTGGTAATACCGATGATTACGGAAATAAACAGTGCGTGAGGAATACCGAAGATGAGGAATACGAACAAGCAAAGCGTCATGACGATGCAGGCATCCACGAGAACGCCGATGAAATAGTCACCGAAGGTGTGGTTCGCCAAGCGCAGATAGCGGCGAAGCGTGAGCCTTGCCTTGCCGGGAAGCAGAGCGGTTGTAAGCTTGCGGAATTGCGCGCCTATGCGCTCCTTGGAGATGAGCATATAGATGGCAATGAAGATGGCGAGGATAAAGTTTTTAATTCCGACGACCAGCTCCATACCGATCGTTTTGATATAGCCGATAATAGTTTCAAATAGGCTGCCCGAGGCCGAGAAGGCTTCCGTGATCGCACCGATGAGCGCATCTTCATGAACGTACTGTCGGAATTCCTCCTGTGAAGCAAAGCGATTGATGAGCTTGTTGATCCAATCGGTGGCAGTGGCCAGATATTCGTCCATTTTTCCAACGAGCGTAGCGATACTCTGGATCAGAGAGGGAATGAGTAGGTAGATAAAGAAAACGATGGCCAGAAGCGCCGTGAAAAAGGTCATGAACAGAGAGAGGCCGCGACATACGCTTTTCTTTTGGATCTTTTTGAAAACCTTGTATTCATACATTTTCAACAGCGGATTGAGCATATAGGCGATGGCCGCACCGATGAGAATGGGGGAGATCACCGAAAGGATCGCACCGAAGAAGGACGCGATCGCTCCAATATTGACGATGGCAAACAGAACGACGAAGGTCACACAGCATGCGATTAGAATGCGTCCGCTCTTTTTCTTATTGTCGGGATTGAACATAAAACCGTACTCCTCTGAATGATGGACTGATATCTGACAAACAGATATTATTATTTTATATTTTTTTGCCTCATAAGTCAAGGGAAAACCGCAAAATTTACAGATTCAAAATAAATATGATAATATTTATTGAAAAAATATTGATTTTATGGTATCCTTAAAGGGAAGACCTCCCCAAAGAGGGAAAAGGAAGGGAGACCGAACATGGAGTCCATGATCGCGCTTGGATACGCAAAAATCAATTTGCATTTGGATATTACGGGACGGAGAGATGATGGCTATCATAATGTCGAGACCGTCATGCAGAGCATTTCGCTTGCCGATACCGTCACGGTTTCTGCCTGTGAGGATCAAGAAATTACCGTATGCTGCGACAAGCTAGGGGTACCGACCGGGGACCGCAATCTTGCCGTTCGCGCAGCACGGCTTTATATGGAGAGCGTTGGTGTCCGTCGCGGCTTGCATATTGACATACAGAAGAACATTCCCCTGGCGGCAGGCATGGCGGGCGGAAGTGCCGACGCTGCAGCCGTTTTGCGTGCGGTTAACCGCCTTTGCGGCGAGCCGCTCGACCGCGAGGCGCTTTGTACGATTGGTGCGCGTCTCGGTGCGGACGTGCCGTTTTGTATCGTGGGGGGAAGCTCCTATGCCGACGGACGCGGCGATTGTCTGCACGAATTTCCGTCCATGCCCGACTGCTATCTTGTGGCCGCCTGCGGCGGAGAGGGCGTTTCCACGCCTTGGGCCTACGGCCTGATCGACCGCACCTATTCGAATTTTGACGGCACCTGTTATACACCTCATACGACGGATGCGCTTCGCCATGCCGTGCAGGAGGGCGACCTTCGCGCGCTTGCCGCGAGGATGTATAACGTCTTTGAAGCACCGATCCTTGCCGAGCGTCCCGTGGCGGCGTCGATTCGTCAAGCGATGCTTTCGGGCGGTGCACTCGGTGCGATGATGAGCGGCAGCGGTCCGTCGGTCTTCGGCATCTTTGATGACGAGGCGCGCGCGACGGCCGTGACGGAAACACTTGTCGAAAGGGGATATTTTGCCGCCGTTTGTCGTCCTGTGGCGAGCGTGTGACCCGCGTAACAAAAAAATCAAAAAAAGACGGGGGAAAACCGAGAAATATCGTTGACAAAGGACGGCTTTTGATGGTATAATTAAATGCGTGTTTTTTCTGCCTCTCAAAGAGAGAAAAAACAAATTTATGAGTACGAACGGAGGACAAGCCGTGTCATATAAATCGGATATGCAAGCGTATACTGCCGACCTGAATCGGCGCAAAAAAATGATGTTTACGGCCGTTAAGATCACGGCCGCTGTGCTCGCACTTTTGCTGATTGCAACGACGGTGCTGGTGATCGTGGACGTGGCAAGCGGCAACGTCGGTGAACGCACGGAAACGGGTGACAGCTCATCGTCCTTGATCAAGCCGGCCAACGGCAAGAGCGTGACGGTCTATACGGGCGATACGGTTGCTTATCGGACTCTGGTGGAGTTCCCGAGCGGCTATGAGCTCGAATACGAGTCAAACGCTGATCTCTCCAAGGCGGGCAAATATAGCGTGAGCTATAAGCTCCTCAAGGACGGCAAGGTGGTCGACACCTATAAGCTGACGCTGATCGTCGAGGAGCGCGACGTCGAGATGGAGACCCTAATGGCACTCGTCGAAAAGAAGGCCGCCGCGCTCGGCATCACCAAGGAGATGTCGAAGGTCGAGCAGGTGCGCAAGATTTATGATTTTGTTAACTCTCCGAGCAAGGGGAAAAACGATGCGAATATTTATTTTAACGATCAGTCCAATACCGGCTCCGACCGCACCGATTGGGAGACCAAATGGGTCGAGGAGGCTACGCTGACGCTTCGCGATATGAAGGGAGACTGCTATTCCTATTACGCGGTATCCAAGGCTTTCTTTGAATATTTTGGTATTGAGAACATCGGTATTCAGCGCGGTGTGAAATCGGGACTCGATATTGACGGCACGCATTTCTGGAGCATCGTTAACGTGGGAACCGAGAAGGAGCCGAAGTGGTATTACTATGACTCTACCCGTTTGGCCAATACCTTTTCCGACGGTACACGAAACGCCTGTCTCATTACGCTCGAAAAGCTTCAGAGCTACGTGACCACGGCCAATCAATACGACTTCTACTATTTCGATCCGTCCAAATACCCGACGGCCGAAACGACGCCGCTGTCGTAAGAGGGAATCATGCGAAAGAATATTTTACAGTACTTGGAAACGACGGCCGCGCGCCTGCCCGATAAGCTCGCCTTCTCAACAGGGAAGGAGGGCATGACCTTCTCGGAGGTTCTTGCAGGGGCACGCGCCATCGGCTCGTATCTTGCCGAAAACGGCTATTACCGTGAGCCGGTCGTGATCTTTATGGACAAGCATCCGCACACCGTGACGGCCTTTTTCGGCGCGATCATGGCGGGCTGCTTCTACGTTTGCATCGACGAAAAAATGCCGCATACGCGCATCGAGGCCATCTTTGATAGCCTTAAGCCACGCGTGCTGATCGCGGATAAAAAGAATATGGCCGTAGCCGAAACACTGGGTGTCGAGCGTGTCTGCCTTTACGACGACGTGGCAAGCACCGAGGTCGACGACGCGCGCCTTGCCGAGGTTCGTCGCCATCAGTGTGATACCGACGCGATCTACGTGGTTTTTACCTCGGGCTCGACGGGCATCCCGAAGGGCGTGGTGGCTTGCCACCGCTCGGTCATCGATTATACCGAGTCGCTCTGCGAGGCGATCGGCTTCTCGGAGGAGACGGTGTTTGCCAATCAGACGCCCCTCTATTTCGATGCCCCCTTAAAGGAGATCATGCCGACGCTCAAGCTCGGCGCGACGACCTATTTCGTTCCCAAAATGCTCTTTTCCTTTCCCGTGCGCCTGCTCGATTACCTCGACGAGCATCGCATCAATACGGTCTGCTGGGTGGTTTCCGCCCTCGTGCAGATCTCATCGCTAGGCGCGCTGGAGAAGAGAAGTCCCAAAACGCTTACCACCGTTTGCTTCGGTAGTGAAGTCTTTCCGCGCAAGCAGTACGATCTGTGGCGCGCGGCTCTGCCCGATGCGAAATTCTTCAATCTCTACGGTCCGACCGAGGCCACGGGCATGTCCTGCTATTGGGCGGCCACGCGTGCCCTTGACGAAAACGAGCCGATTCCCGTCGGCCGTCCCTTCGACAATACCGACATTCTGTTGCTCGACGACGAAAACCGTCTTTCGCAGGAGGGCGAGATCTGCATTCGCGGCACCTGCCTGACGATGGGATACTATAACAATCCCGAAAAGACCGACGAGGTCTTTGTGCAAAATCCGCTTTGTACGGCCTATCCCGAGCGTATTTACCGTACGGGTGACATCGGCCGTATCAACGCGCATGGCGAGCTTGTGTTCATCTCGCGCAAGGATTCGCAGATCAAGCATATGGGGCATCGCATCGAGCTCGGTGAGATCGACGCGGCGGCACAGAAGCATGTCGACGTGCGTCGCACGGCCTGCGTCTATGACGATACGCATAAGCGCATCGCGCTCTTTTACGTCGGCGATGTGGAGGAGGGAGCACTCTCGTCCTTCCTCGCTACCTATTTGCCTCGCTACATGATGCCCGCACTCGTCGTGCGTCTCCCCGCCATTCCCCTGACCGACAACGGCAAGACCGATCGCCGCACGCTCCGCGAGCAGGCTACGGCTCTTTGATTATTATTACGGAAAGAAAGGATCAAGCCATGGATCAGTTGATTGAAATTCTTACCTCCTTACACCCCGACGTGGATTTTCGCACGGCGACCGACCTCGTCGACGAGGGCATTCTCGACTCGCTCGACATCGTGACGCTCGTGACTGAGATCGACGCCGCGTTTGACGTGACGGTTCCCGCTGAGGAAATCGTTCCTGAAAACTTTAATTCCGCCGAGGCGCTGATGGCATTGATTGCGCGTCTCGACGAGGTCTGATCGGATAGAACGATGCTGTTTACCTCATACGGCTTCCTCGCCTTTCTCGTCCTGCTGTTTGCCGTCTATTATCTGGCGCCGCGCCGTTGGCAATGGGGCATTCTGCTCGTCGCAAGCTATTCGTTTTACGCCTTTGCGGGTTTGCAGTATCTGCTCTTTATCCTTCTGACGACGCTTTCGTCGTATCTCGTCGCGCGCTTGATGGCTCGCGGCCACCGCAGAGAAGAGGACTATCTTTCTCTACATAAGGCAGATATGGAAAAGGACGCACGGAAGGCTTACAAGGCAAAAGAGAAGAAAAAGCGCTTCCGCATTCTTGTTTGCGGTCTCGTTCTCAATTTCGGCGTGCTTGCGGTGCTCAAATACACGGGCTTTGCTGTCTATAATCTTAACGGTCTGCTCGGCGCATTCGGGAAAGAGCCGTTGACGATTCCGTCGCTGCTCTTGCCGATGGGTATCTCCTTTTATACCTTCCAGACAATGGGATATCTGATCGACGTCTACCGTGCGAAGGTGACGGCCGAGAAAAATCCCGCGCGCCTTGCGCTCTTCGTCTCGTTCTTCCCGCAGCTCGTGCAGGGACCAATCTCGCGCTACGGCGACCTCGCCGAACAGCTTTACGCGCCGCATTCCTTTGACGGCCGTAGCTTTTCGAGCGGCCTTTGGCGCATTCTGTGGGGCTATTTCAAAAAGCTCGTCATCGCCGACCGCGTGCTCGTCGCTATGAACACCATGCTCGACGCGCCCGAGGAATTCCGCGGTGCTTACGTGGCGCTGCTGATCCTCTTGTATTCGGTGCAGATCTACGCCGACTTTACGGGCGGTATCGACATCACGATCGGTATTGCCGAGGCTCTTGGTATCCGCCTTGCCGAAAACTTCGAGCGCCCCTTCTCGTCGACCTCGACGAAGGAATATTGGCGGCGCTGGCACATCACGATGGGTACGTGGTTTACCGACTACGTCTTTTATCCCATTTCGGTCTGCCGTCCCATGATGAAGCTCTCTAAGTGGAGCCGCGCGAAGCTCGGCACGACCGTCGGCAAGCGCGTGCCCGTGTATCTTGCTACGATCGTCACGTGGTTTTTGACCGGACTTTGGCACGGTGCGGGCTGGAACTTCATCGTGTGGGGACTTCTTAACTGCGCGGTGATCCTCGTCTCGCAGGAGCTCGAGCCGCTCTACCGCCGCTTCCATGAGAAATTCCCGCGTCTCGGCACGTCGCGTGCTTACCATGATTTTGCCGCCACGCGAACCTTCCTTCTGATGGGCCTGATCCGCTCGCTCGACTGCTATCGCAACGTCGGCATGAGCTTCCGTATGTGGGGCAGTATGCTCACGGTATGGAACTGGGGTGATCTCTTTGGCGGCGGAATTCTCGATCTCGGCCTTTCGGTCGCAGACCTCATCATTCTTGCGGTCGCGGTAGCCTTCGTATTTTTCGTCAGCCGCAGAGAGGCAAAGGGAAGCGTGCGCGATTGGCTCTGGGAGCGTCCCGTGCGTGCGTCGGCTATCGCCGTCGTGCTGCTGCTTTGCGTCGTAATGCTTGGTGCATACGGTCACGGCTACGACGCGTCGCAATTCATCTATAATCAATTTTAACGGAAACGCACCATGAAAAAACGAATTTTGATCTCGGTGTCGGCGACTCTCGTGCTCGTGCTTCTGCTCGGGTGCGCGCAGGCACTGGTAACACCGAAATATACCGATAATCCCGAGGGGGCGCTGATCGGAGAATATTACGCCTCTGGCCTTGACCACGACGTGCTCTTTATCGGAGATTGCGAGGTCTATGAAAGCTTTGTTCCCACGGTTCTGTGGGAGGAATACGGCATTCGCTCGTACGTGCGGGGCAGTGCCCAGCAGCTTACGTGGCAATCCTACTACCTCTTGGAGGAGACCTTTCAATACGAAAAGCCCAAGACTGTGGTCTTCAACGTGTTGGCACTCAAATACGGTACGCCGCAGAACGAGGCCTATAATCGCATGACGCTCGACGGCATGAAGTGGTCGCGTATCAAATGGAACGCGATCCGTGCCTCGATGACCGAGGACGAGAGCATGGTGGACTACCTCTTTCCGCTCTTGCGATTCCATTCGCGCATTACGTCGCTCACGGGCGATGATTTCCGATATGCCTTCCGCGCACCGACCGTCTCGCATAACGGTTATCTCATGCAGACGGGCATCGAGCCGATGACCGACGAGGACGTGTACGTTCGCGGTCTTTCGGATTATACGCTTCCCCCGACGGCGATGGAATACCTCGATAAGATGCGCCTGCTTTGTGAAGAAAATGGCGCGGAGCTGATCCTCATCAAATCCCCGACCAACTCGTGGGGCTATTGGTGGTACGATGAGTGGGACGCACAGGTGGTCGACTATGCCGCCGCGCACGGACTTTCCTATTATAATTTTATACCCGCGTGCGAGGAGATCGGGATCGATTGGCAGCGCGACACCTATGACCGCGGTGTTCACCTGAACGTCTACGGCGCGGAAAAAATGACGCGCTATTTCGGCAAGCTTCTCTGTGAAAAGCACGGCTATGAAGCGAACACGCCGCAAAAGGGAAGTGATCCTGCATGGGATGCGCGCGTCACATGCTATTACGAGCAGAAAACAGCGCTCGAACAAGAAACGAAAAAGGAGAATAACTCATGACAATCAAACGCATTGGCGTATGCCTGCTTTCTATGATTCTGCTTTTGTCGATGCTTCTTTGCACCGTCGCGTGCGATGAAAAAGCACCCGATGAGCCGAATGATACGGATCGCCCCTCCGAAACCGAGCTCGGCGTCTATACCGTTCGCTATAACGGTACTGTCATTGAGCTTGGCAAGGACGCCACGGCCGTTCTCAAAAAGCTCGGTGACCCGACATCCAAGCAATTCGTCGCCTCGTGCGGCGAGGGCGCCGGAGATCAATGGCAGTATATGTACCCGTCGATCGTGCTCTTTACTGTCAAGAGTGAGGATAGCGAGACCGTAGATGCTGTGGCATTGCGCGATGACATCGGCAAAACGGGGAAGAATATTACCATTGGCTCGACCGAGGCCGAAATGATTGCCGCTTACGGCGAACCCACAAAGCAAGGACAGAAGCGCCGCTACACCGAGGGAAGCTATACGCTTGAATTTCAGGTGGACGACGCAGGCATCGTTACGGCGGTTGAAATTCGTGTGGAGAATTGATTTTGTGAAGGTTGTTGCGGGAACTTTTCTTGAAAAGTTCCCGCAAACTCTTTCAAAAGCTTCCTTGAAATTGGTTTTCATACCGAAAATATTGTCCCGCGTATTGGATCGAGACTCCAATGCGCGGGCATTTTGCTTGTTTTTTTGTCGATTTAGCACTGTTCACAAATAATTAACAAAAAATATTTGAGAAAAAACGAAAAACCTCTTGACAAAAGGGGCAAAACATGATAAATTTTATACAGTGTTTAGCACTTAAAACTTATGAGTGCTAAAATTTACTAAAAAAACGGAAAGGGAGGACCATGCATGGCAAGCGATCACAACCAATTAAGCGAACGGAAAAAACTGATCCTGAAGGCGATCGTCGAAGCACATATCGAAGGCGGCGAGCCCGTCGGATCCAAGTATATCATGCAAAACAACCTCCTCTCCTGCTCATCGGCAACCATTCGCAACGAAATGGCAGAGCTCGAGCAGCTTGGCTACCTGCAGCAGCCTCACACTTCGGCAGGGCGAGTGCCAAGTGAGCAGGGTTATCGCTTTTACGTGGATTCACTCGTCGAGCAATATGCAAGAACGACACATGAGGTCGTGCAGATCAATCAGCTTCTGAAGGCCAAGATGCACGAGATCGACCAGATTCTCGAGATGGCCTCCAAGATGGCCTCGGCGATGACCAACTATACGGGTATTGCCATCAAACCGAAGGCCTCGTCGGTGACGATGTCCAAGTTTGAGATCGTTTCGATCGATGAGAAGCAGTTTGCTATGGTTATGATCACCTCGTCGGGCACGGTCAAGACCAAGAAGGTCAGCGTGCCGTCCGAGATCCCCACAGGCGCACTTAAGCAGCTCTCCGAGCTTCTCAATCGTGGCCTTTGCGGTCTGTCGGCCGATATGATCACGCTTCCTATTATTATGGAAATGGAAAACGAGATGGGCGACGCGGCTTTCCTCGTCAACCCCGCAGTCAAATGTGTCTATGAAATCATGAATGAGATCGACGGCGGAGAGCTTCGCTTGTCGGGCCTCAATCATCTCTTGAAGTACCCCGAGTATTCGGATACGCAACAGTTCGGCCAGCTGCTCGGAACCTTAGAGAGTCAGGACGAAATTCTCGACCTTGTGTCGCAGTCGGATACCGACGACATTAACGTGCTGATCGGATCGGAAAGCCCCGTGAAGGTCATGAACAATTCGTCGCTCGTGTTCAAGCCGATCAAAAAGAACGGCCACACGGTCGGCGTCATCGGTATTCTCGGCCCGCGCCGTATGAATTACCGACAAGTGCTGCAGACCATCGATGAGATCAGCGGAAGCATCGCCGACATGATCAACGAGCCACCCAATCAATTAAAAGAAAAAGGAGAGAACCATGGAGGATAATCAAAACCGCGAGACCGTAGTGCCCGAAACTCCCGTTGAAGAAACGGTAGCCGAGGCGACAGAGAATACCGTCGTCGAGGAAACGGTCGCGACCGAGGAAGCCGCAACGGAGGAAAAGGCCTCGGGAAAGGATAAAAAGAAGACCAAAAAGGCAGAGGCCGAGGTTGCCCGCCTTGGCAAGGAGCTTGCCGAGCGCGAGGCGAAGATCGCCGAGATGAACGATCAGTATCTGCGGGTCTGTGCCGAGTACGATAAC
>CAYULZ010000003.1:0-28028 GCA_964445865.1 uncultured Lachnospiraceae bacterium
GCCTATAACAAGGACATGCAGGAGGACAAGGAGAGTGTATTCGACGCCGTCGATACCGTCCATATGTGCCTCGACGTCATGACGCCCATGATCGAAACGATGCATGTTCGCGCCGATAATATGAAAAAGGCCGCACAGACGGGCTTCATTAACGCGACGGATCTCGCCGATTATCTCGTTAAGAAGGGCATGCCCTTCCGCTCGGCGTATAAGATCTCGGGTCAGCTCGTCGCCAAATGTATTGCTGAGGGCAAGGTGCTCGAGACCTTGAGCCTCGAGGAATACCGCGCCTTCTCCGACCTCTTTGAGACCGATCTCTATGAGGAGATCGCGCTCGAAACTTGCGTGGCCAAGCGCATTTCGGAGGGAGGCACGTCGGTGTCGTCGGTCGAAGCCCAGATCGCGCATGTCAAAAGCATTCTTTGACCGTCCCGATCAATATTCAATATAAGGAGATATTATGGAAAGAGAAAAACTCGGCTCCCGCCTTGGCTTTATTCTGATCTCTGCGGGATGTGCCATCGGCTTGGGTAACGTATGGCGATTTCCCTACATCGTAGGACAGTACGGCGGAGCCGCATTTATTCTGGTTTATTTGTTGTTCCTTGTGATTTTTGGCTTACCGATCATGACGATGGAATTTTCGGTCGGCCGTGCCAGTCAGAAAAGCGTTGCCACCTCGTTCCAGACTCTTGAGAAAAAGGGACAAAAATGGCATTGGTTCCGCTGGGCGGGGATGGCCGGAAACTATCTGCTGATGATGTTCTACACCACCGTAACCGGTTGGATGTTCGCCTATTTCTTCAAAATGCTGCGCGGCGATTTCGTCGGACAGAGCGCCGAGCAGGTGCAGGGGCAGTTCGGAGAGCTCATCGCCAATCCGATTGCTTTGGTCGGCTTTATGGTTTTGTCCGTTATTCTCGGTTTCCTCGTTTGCTCGCTGGGTCTGCAGAAGGGCGTAGAGAAGGTGACCAAGGTCATGATGCTTGCGCTGTTTGCCATCATTTCGATTCTTGCCATTCGCGCCGTGACTCTGCCGGGAGCAGGGGAGGGCTTGAAGTACTACCTCGTTCCCGACTTTGGCAAAATGGTCGAGGTGGGAATCGGCGAGGTCATCTTTGCTGCGCTCGGACAGGCCTTCTTCACCCTTTCGATCGGTATGGGCAGTATGGCGATCTTCGGCAGCTATATCAGTCGTGAACGTCGTCTCCTCGGCGAATCGATGTCGATCGCCGCGCTGGATACCTTCGTGGCCTTCGTAGCGGGCTTGATCATCATTCCGTCCTGTTTTGCCTATAACATTGAGCCGGGCGCAGGTCCCGGACTCGTTTTCCAAACGCTGCCCAATGTGTTTAACTCCATGCCGGGCGGACGGATTTGGGGGGCACTGTTCTTTCTCTTTATGATTTTCGCGGCTATGTCCACGGTCATTGCCGTATTCGAGAATATCCTTGCCTTTGGCATGGAGCTGAAGGGCTGGAGCAGAAGAAAATCCTGCGTGATCAACCTGATCGCCATTTTGCTCCTTTCGTTGCCCTGTGCACTCGGCTTTAATCTGCTTTCCTTCATTCAGCCGCTTGGCGAGGGAACGGGAATTATGGATCTTGAGGACTTTATTATCAGTAACAACATTCTGCCGCTCGGCTCGCTCGTTTACGTGTGCTTTTGCGCATGGAGCAAGAAGGGCTGGGGCTGGGATAACTTTATGGAGGAGGCCAACGCAGGTAACAAGGGCTTACGCTTCCCCCGTAAGATGAGATTTTACTGCACCTATATTCTTCCGATTATTCTGCTGGTGCTTTGGGTCTACGGTAATATTTCCATGTTCATTGGTTGACTAAAAAAAGACCGCGAAGCCTTCGCGGTCTTTTGACATCACGGTATAGAGCTGCTATTTTGAAAAGGATTCTTATGTTAAAACGCTTTCTCTCGTATTATAAGCCACATCGGCTGATCTTTACGCTCGATATGCTCGCGTCACTCCTCATCGCGATGATCGGCATCGTCTATCCTATCGTTACGCGTTCGATGCTGAACGATCTGATTCCAAATCGGAATTATCGTATGGTCGTGATCGCGGGACTTTCTTTGCTGGCATTGTATCTTGTGCGTATGCTACTCAATTATTTTGTACAGTATTACGGACACGTCATGGGCGTGCGGATGCAGGCGCAGATGCGGAGCGATATGTTTTGCCATCTGGAGAAGCTTCCGTATCGCTTTTACGACCATAACGAAACGGGAAAAATCATGTCGCGCATGACGAACGATCTTTGGGAGATCAGCGAGCTCGCACACCATGGCCCCGAGAATCTTTTGATTTCGGGCATTTCGGTGATCGTGTCCTTCGTTTACCTTTCGACGATCCATATCGGTCTTACGCTGATTATTTTTGTTTGCGTTCCGTTTTTGGTTCTGCTGGCTATCGTTCTGCGCAAGAAGATGCGAGATGCTTTTATGAAAAGTCGCAAATCGGTTGCCGAGATTAACGCCGCGCTTGAGAGCAGTGTGTCGGGCATTCGTGTGACCAAGGCCTTTAACAACGCCGAGCGCGAGAAGGAAAAATTTGAGAAGGGTAACGTGGAATTCGTCGAGGCACGTAAAGAAGCTTACAAGGCCATGGGACAGTTCCATTCCGCATCCGCCTTCATTACGGACGTGTTTAATGTCGTCGTGCTCATTGCGGGCGGTCTGTTCCTTTACCGTGGGGACATCGGCCTTGGCGACTATTCTGCCTTTATCGTTTCGGTCAGTCTCTTTATTACGCCCGTAAAAACGCTGATCGGCTTTGCCGAGCAGTATCAGAACGGCGTGACTGGCTTCCAACGCTTTATCGAGATCATGGATGCCGAGCCTGAAAAGGACGCCCCCGATGCCGTCGATGCGGGGACGCTTGACGGCCACATTGAACTGGAGAACGTTTCCTATTCCTACGACGAGGAAAAGGAGGTGCTTAACGGTGTCAGCCTGAACATCGAGCGAGGAAAGACCTTTGCTCTTGTCGGCCCGTCGGGCGGAGGCAAAACGACGATCTGTCATTTGATCCCGCGCTTTTACGAGGTGATGTCGGGTGAAATCCGCATCGACGGTATGCCCCTGTCCTCAATGACGATGGAATCTTTGCGTCGCAATATCGGTATCGTTCAGCAGGACATCTATCTGTTCGGCGGTAGCATTCGCGACAATATTCTCTACGGCCGCCCCGACGCGACCGAGGAGGAGGTCATGGAAGCGGCCAAGCGTGCCAATATTCACGATTACGTCATGACGCTCGAGCACGGCTACGATACCGAGATCGGCGAGCGCGGTGTTCGCCTCTCGGGCGGACAGAAGCAACGCCTTTCTATTGCGCGCGTGTTCTTGAAAAATCCTCCCATTTTGATTTTGGACGAGGCGACGAGCGCGCTTGATAACACGACTGAGATTCTCATTCAGCAGGCGCTCGACGAGCTCTGCCGCGGACGGACGACGCTTGTGGTGGCACATCGACTTTCGACCGTCAAAAATGCCGACGAGATCGCTGTCGTGGCAAACGGTCGGATCGTGGAGCAGGGAACGCACGAGAATCTGCTTGCCCAAAACGGGACTTACGCTGAGCTCTATCAGCTGCAATTTCGCGGTAACGCATAAAGGAACATAAAAAAACCGCCCGCAAAAGCGGGCGGTTGGATTGCGATCTTCTTATTTGCTCTCGACGAGTGCAGCGGTATCCTTGGCGATGACCAGCTCCTCGTTGGTGGGGATCACGTATACGGCGACCTTCGAGTCAGCCGCAGAGATCTTCGTGGAATCCGCGCGGCGAACAGCGGTTTTGTTGCTTTCGACATCAAGACGAATGCCGAAGAACTCCATGTCCTCGCAGATGATCTGACGCAGATAAGGGAAGTTCTCACCAATGCCTGCGGTAAAGACGACGGCGTCAAGGCCGTTCATCAGCGCGGCATACGAGCCAATGTACTTCTTGATCTGGTGCTTGAGAATGTTGACCGCGAGGTTGGCACGCTCGTAGTGCGGATCGGAGGGGCCGGCCGCAATGGCGTTCTCGAGCTCACGGGAGTCAGAGGAGTACTCGGTGATGCCGAGGAAGCCCGACTTCTTGTTCATGATATTATTGATCTCGTCGGCACTGATGCCTTCCTTGTCCATGATGTAGGGAACGAGGGCTGGGTCGATATCGCCGCAACGCGTACCCATCTCAACGCCTGCCAAAGGCGTGAAGCCCATGGAGGTATCCATGACCTTTCCACCCTTTACGGCACTGATGGAGGAACCGTTTCCGATATGGCAGGTGACGATCTTGGTCTCTTCGATCGGCTTGTCGAGCAGCTTGGCCATCTCGGCGCTGACGTAGCGGTGCGAGGTGCCGTGCATACCGTAGCGACGAATGCCGTACTTTTCATAATACTTGTAGGGCAGGGCGTAGATGTACGCCTCGGGAGCCATCGTCTGGTGGAACGCCGTGTCGAATACGAGAACCTGCGGCTTGCCGGGCATCGTTTCGAGACAGCCCTGAATGCCCATCAGGTGAGCATCGGTGTGAAGGGGTGCATAGTCGCGGCAGAGCTTGAGCTTTTCGAGTACATCCTCATTCAGGAGAATGGAGCCCGAGAAATATGCACCGCCGTGCACGACGCGGTGGCCGATGGCGTGGATCTCATCCATGCTCTGAATACAGCCGTATTCGGCATCGGTCAGGTACTTGACGACGAGCTTCATGGCGTCTGCGTGGTTAGCCATGGGGGACTCAAGCTTGATTCTGAGGCCCTTGTTGAGCTGCTTGTGGTCGATCAGGGCGCCCTCACCGCCGATGCGCTCGCAAATACCCTTCGCGGAAGCAATGCCGGTTTCAGACTGGATCAGCTGATATTTCAGGGAGCTGGAGCCTGCGTTTACAACGAGAATGTTCATATGTACAATCCTCCGAAAAATAATATTGTTACTAAATAATTATACTACAAAAGATTTGAATTTTCAAGAGTAATTTTGCATTTTATGAAAGAATATGCACAAAAAGGAGAAAAAATGAAGGATTTGGGCATCATTTGTGAATGTAATCCCTTTCATAACGGCCATGCGCGCCTTTTTGCCGAGGCGAGAGCGATGGGCGCGGAGCGGATCGTCTGCGTGATGAGTGGAAACGCCGTACAGCGCGGGGAGCTGGCTGTGGCCGATCGTTATCTGCGCGCCGAGATCCTTGTGCGCTGTGGGGCTGACCTTGTGCTTGAGCTCCCTTACCCATGGTCGTCGGGCAGTGCGGAGTATTTTTCCTCAGCGGCCGTTGCCATTCTTTCTGATTATGTCGATCATATCATGTTCGGCTCGGAGTGCGGCAATCTTTCGCTTCTTACGAGTGCGGCCGAAGCGGCGGGATCTCCCGATTTTCGTGCCAGCCTTGCTACGCGACTTGAGCGCGGCGAGGGCGCGGCGCACGCTTATTTTGACGAGCTTGCTGCGCGTGGCTTTGCACCGCTGTCCTCAAACGATCTGCTTGGCATCGAGTATATGCGCGCCGCCAAGCGTCTCGGACTTTCGATGCACTTTGATACCGTACGGCGCGAGGGAGCGGCTTATCGTGACGAGGTTCTACGCGAGGGAGAAGCGCCCTCGGCCACCGCTTTGCGTGCCTGTCTCGCAAGCGGAGATACGGCGGCACTTGACGCATATATGCCGCCGTCTTCGGCCGCGATTTTGCGCGAGGCCGCAGACAAAGGGGCGCTGACCGATCCTACTTTGATCGACGCGGCGGTTCTGCTCCATTTCCGTTTGATTTCTCCGCGCGAGCTTGAGGGGGTTGCCGAAACGGGTGGCGGACTTGCTGAGCGTTTGTGTACGCTTGCACGGCAGGCGCATACTGCCGAGTCTTGGTTTTCAATGCTCCGCACGAAGCGCTATACTGACGCGAAGCTTCGCAGAGCCATTCTCTTTGGCATCACCGACGTTTCTGCGTCGCTTCTCGCATCTGCACCTGCCTACACGACCCTGCTCGCCGTGAGCGAAAAGGGAAGAGCGTTGCTTTCGGAGAAGCGAAGGAGTAAGCACATCGCACTCGTTACCAAGCCGGCCGATACGCCTGCCTGCGAGCAACGAGAGGTCGGTGAACGGTTGGAAGCTCTGTTCTGCCTTGCGCGTCGGATACGTACTACGCCTGTCGACGCATGGAAAAAAGGCGCATTTGTCGAATGATTTTTCACAAAGAGGGAAAAAGCCGCAAAACGCATATTGACTTTCGGAAAAAACTGTGATATAATTCTTTTAATAGTTCGTGCATGAAGGAGGATATCCAAATGGCTGAAGAAAAAAGAGAACAGGTCAGCGGCAAATATCTCGAATATAAGGGCTTGCCGTTGGTGCGCGAGGGAAATACCATCTGCTACGGCGATATGAGTGACAAATGCATTTTGCTGTTGGAGATCATGTCTTATAAAAAATCGGGCGACGGGGAGCTTCCCGATAAAATTCTGATTCAGGTGATCGATCCGAAGGATCCGACGAAGATCCTGCGTCAGGGCTCCAAGTCCGGCCTTTACGAGGCGTTTTCTCTCGGACTCGTATGGTACGAGCATGAAATGAAGAAGTAAAAACGGAAAAGCAGATCGGCGGAAAACCCGCGCGGTCTGCTTTTTCTTCGCGAAAAACAGAGATTTTCCAATATTTTTTATGCGAAAGTTGCAAAAAGTTATTGAATTTATTGGAACAATGTGATATAATTGCTTTAATATATGATACAATGTCTAAGTGTTTGCCGTGGAAACGGAGGAAAGGGGGACAAAGGATGCAAACGATCCATGAATTTGTTGCTTGGCTGAAGATCTTTTTTCAGACGAACGTTGTTGATACCGTAAAAACCATTACCATCAAGGACGTGATCGATATTCTTCTGCTCGGTATCATTTTGTATTTTATATACCGCTTTATTCGCGACCGCAGAGCGGGTAAGCTTTTGATGGGTCTTGCGCTCGTGCTTGTGATCTCGATCGTATCGGAGGCGCTTGAGCTGCACGCATTACATTTTATCCTCGGAGACTTCCGTCAGATCGGTCTGATTGCGATTCTGATCCTCTTTCAGCCCGAGCTTCGTTCGGTTTTGGAAAAGGTGGGCGGTACGCCGTTTTCCGGCTTGCATAATATCACGGCTGATTTTCGCGATCCCGCAACCACCCATGCAGAGATCGATGCCATTTGTACGGCCGCCAAGGATTTGGCTCGCGAAAAGGTCGGTGCCTTGATCGTCATTGAGCGCTCAACCAAGCTCGGCGAGTATATCAAATCGGGCGTGTACGTGGACGCCGCAATCTCTCCCCATATTTTGCGCAATCTTTTCTTCAATAAAGCACCGCTTCACGACGGCGCGGTAATCATTCGCGACGGCCGTGTCTGCGCCGCAGGCTGCTTCTTGCCTCTTTCCACGAAGGAGGACATCAATAAGGATCTCGGTACGCGTCACCGCGCGGCGATCGGTCTTTCCGAGATCAGCGACGCCATCGTGATCATCGTTTCCGAGGAAACGGGCAATATTTCGCTGTCGGTAGACGGCAATCTCGAGCGCAATTTCAATTACACGTCGCTCAAGCAGAAGCTGTCGACCATGCTGATTCCCGTATCGTCGGAGGAGCAATCTCACAGAAATAAACGCCAGAAATAAGGAGGATATTATGTCGAAGAAAAAAGAAAAAGAGCACGGCTACGATGACGGCAGCTACGTGATCAAAAAAAGCCGAAAATCCTCGATCTTTGCCTTTATCCTCTGTCTGCTGGTTGCATTTTTTATATGGCTTTACGCTACCAATAAGGAGCAACAGAGAATCGCAGAGGAGGAGGGAACAGACAAGGAAGCTCTGTATACCGAGACCTGCACCGACGTGCCGTTTGGCACGTCGCTCTGATCGGAGGCTCTTGTGAATACGCAGAGATCGGAGCAGGCGGACGGCCTTGTGCTGTCGGGTATCAGCCTGCCCCTTGACGCAGAGGAAAACGAGGCGTGCGCATTGGCCGCCGCCGAATGTAAGCGAATGGGTTTGCCCGTGTCACAGATGCGCTTTTCCGTGTATAAGCGCTCGGTGGACGCGCGAAAAAAGCAGGACGTTCGGCTGGTGTATTCGGTTGGCGCGCGCTTTACAGAGCCGCGCGCGCTTCGTGTCCCTCTCAAATGTCGCTATACGGTGGCCGTTCTGCGGCACGATGAGAGCGAAACGAAAATAGGAAATGAGCCGTGTACAGCTCCGCCTCTGGTGGTCGGTATGGGACCCGCGGGGCTTTTTTGTTCTTTATTGCTTGCCGAGAACGGCTATGCGCCGATCGTGATCGACCGCGGTGACCGTGTGTCGGTGCGAAGAAAAAAGCACGAGGAATTCGTGCGCTTCGGCATTCTCGATACCGAGTCGAACATTCAGTTCGGTGCAGGCGGTGCAGGTACCTTTTCGGACGGCAAGCTGCTCACAAGAATCAACGATCCGCATATTGCCTACGTACTCGCGCGCTTTTGCGAGTTCGGCGCACCTGAGGAGATTTTGACGGCTGCAAAGCCGCATATCGGTACCGATCTGCTTTGCGGCATCGTCGATCGCATGCTGGCTCGCATTGAGGAACTTGGCGGAAGTGTTCGCTACCGTTGCCGTATGGACGGCATACGGGAGTTGCCGAGCGGGAATCTGTCGGTTACCACCTCGGACGGAGACCTCGAATGCTCGTCTATGATCCTCGCGCCCGGACACAGTGCTAGGGATACCTACGCGATGCTTCGTCGCACGGGCTTTGCCATGGAGGCAAAATCCTTTTCGGTCGGCGTGCGCATCGAGCATCTGCAAGCTGATATTGACCGCGCCCTATATGGGGATTTTGCGGGACATTCCAAGCTTGGAAGGGGAGAATATCACCTTTCCGATACCACCTCGGGACGGGGCGTTTATACCTTCTGTATGTGTCCCGGTGGACAGGTGGTGGCCGCCGCCTCCGAGGAGGGCGGCGTGGTGGTCAACGGCATGAGCCGTTATGCCCGAGACGGTAAAAATGCAAATTCTGCAGTTGCTGTTTCGGTTCGTCCTACCGATTTTGACGGAACGCCCGAGGGGGCGATCGCCTTTCAGCGAATGCTGGAGCAGGCGGCTTATCGGGAAGGCGGATCAGACTATTTTGCGCCGATCCAGACGGTGGGGGATTTTCTTGCGGGAACAGAGGGAAGCGAGCCGACCGCGGTTCTGCCTACCTATCGAGACGGACGGGTTCGTCCGTCCAATATGGAGCGCGTATTGCCGCGCTTTGTGATCGACGAGCTGCGTCGTGGGCTTTTGTCCTTTGACCGCAAGCTTGGCGGTTTTGCGGCACCGCATGCCGTGCTTTCTGCGGTGGAAAGCCGTACCTCGGCACCAATTCGTGTGCTTCGCAATGAGGCCATGACTGCGCCGGGTCACGATCGCGTCTATCCGTGCGGTGAAGGAGCGGGCTATGCCGGTGGTATTACGAGTGCCGCCGTGGACGGTTTGCGCGTGGCCGAGCACGTTATGGCGCGCTTTGCACCGATCGAAAAAGGAGCCAAACTGTAAAGAGAACGACACCCAAGCCAATAAAAACAAATTTTGAGGTAAATCCATGAGGGGAAAGAAAAGCCGAAGCATATGGGATGAAAAATATACCTTTGGCGACGCAAAACAGGATGCGGCGGTAGATGCGATGGCCAATGAAATGGGCATATCGCGCATGTTCGCGGTTCTGCTTTTTAACCGAGGGTATCATACGACCGCCGAGGCCGAGCGCTTTTTGCGCTACGAGGAGAGCGATTTTCACGATCCCTATTTGATGGCGGATATGGAAAGGGCTGTCGAACGAATTTTGCTGGCCGTTGCGCGTAAAGAGAAAATTTGCATTTACGGCGACTACGACGTGGACGGCGTGACCTCGGTCAGCATGTTTTATCTGTACTTAAAAAAGCTGGGTGCCGATGTCTCCTTCCGCATTCCGAAGCGTGAGGGCGAGGGCTACGGCGTTTCCTGTACGGCGGTCGATCAGCTTGCCGCCGAGGGGATTCAGCTGATTGTTACGGTGGATACGGGCATAACGGCCAACGACGAGGTCGCATATGCCAAAACCCTCGGCGTCGACTTTGTCGTGACCGATCACCACGAATGCCGTAACGAGCTTCCCGAGGCCGTAGCGGTGGTCAATCCGCACCGTTCCGATTGTACGTATCCCTTTAAGGAGCTCGCGGGTGTCGGTGTGGTATTTAAGGTGATCTGTGCCTGTGAAATCAAGCGCTGTCGCGAATCGGGCGAACCGATTTTAAACGGTGTACGCCGCGTGACCTATGATTTTGCCGATCTTGCGGCCATCGGTACGGTGGCGGACGTGATGCCTGTAACCGACGAAAATCGTCTGATCATCAGCATGGGACTGTCCAGAATGGAAAAAAGCAGTCGTCCGGGTGTGGACGCGCTGATCGAGGCATCATATCCGAGAAAGAGCAACGATGCTAACGCAACCAAAAAAATCACTTCGCGCATGATCGGCTTTGGCCTTGCACCGCGTATCAATGCGGCAGGCCGTATCAGCGATGCTACGATCGCCGTACGGCTCTTGCTCGCCGAGGACGCCGATACCGCGCGGGCATATGCCGAGGAGCTTTGCGAGATTAACCGCCGCCGTCAGGCTGAGGAAAATCGCATGGCGAATGAGGCGTACGATCAGATTGAAAAGAACCCCGACCCCGAAAATGACCTTGTCATCGTTCTGGAGAATAACGAATGGCAGCAAGGGATCATCGGTATCGTTTCCTCACGTATTACCGAGCGTTACGGCGTGCCGTCGGTGCTCGTTTCCTTCCGCGGCTCATACGACGGTCGCGAGGAAAATCCAATGGATGAGGGTAAGGGCTCGGGACGAAGTGTCAAGGGTATGAACCTCGTAGGCGCTTTGACCTATTGCGAGGATCTTCTCGTCAAATACGGTGGACACGAGCTGGCGGCGGGATTGACCGTTCGCCGCGGCAGTTTGGCCGATTTCCGCCGCCGTATCAACGAGTACGCGAGAGAGCACCTCTCGGACGATGTGTTTCAGATCCATATGGAGGCCGATTGCGAGGTCTCGATGCAGGATCTGACCATGAAATTCGCCAAGGAGATTCATCTCCTTGAGCCCTGTGGCACGAGCAACGCGACGGGTAACGCCACGCCTGCCTTCATCATGCGAAATGTTACCGCTTGTCGCATCACGCATACCCGCGACGGCAATCATACCATTCTGCTTCTCGAAAAGGACGGTATCTGTCTGACGGGCATGTATTACGGCGTGGGAGAGGGTGCGCTCGGCTTTGAGACGGGCGATACGGTTGACGTGTTCTTCAACGTCGAAATCAACGATTATAAGAACGTTCGTACCGTCCAAATGATCGTGAAGGATATTCGCCTTTCCGAGCAATTCGTTAAGAAAATGAGCGATGAAAAGGCGCGCTATGAGGCGGTAGCAGCGGGTGAGAGCTTCGTTATGGCCGACGATTTTATTCCCGACCGTTCGGATTTTGCGCGCGTATATACGATGCTTCGCCGCGAATTCCGCGCGGGTAACAGCGTGCTTGACCTCAAGACTATTCTTAAACTGGTCAACCATACGGACGAGACGCCCATTAATTACACCAAGTGTAAATATATTTTGCGGATTCTCAGCGAGTTCAATATTTGTGAGATCGAGGAGATCGATACCGATCTGTATCGCTTTGCCGTCCTGTTTCGGGCAACCAAGGCGAACATCGAGAAATCGTCCATTCTCAAAAAGCTGAAGAGTCAATGTATCGACCGCGTCCATCGTGACGCTTAAACAGACCAATAGACCGATAAGGACGGAAACCGTTATGTCATCGCAGAATGTCAGTTGTATCGACCGTTTGCTTGAGATGCTTCAGGCCACGGGAAAAAACTACGATATTGAAAAAATAAAGAGAGCAGGGGCGTATGCCGAGCAGCTGCACGAGGGACAGTTCCGCGCGAGCGGCGATCCCTATATTTGCCACCCCGTAGCGGTGGCAGAGATCGTGGCAGGTCTAGAACTGGACACCAATTCCATTTGTGCCGCGCTCTTACACGATACGGTCGAGGATTGCTCGGATAAGACCGACCTCGCACAGATCGAAAAGCGATTCGGCGAGGAGGTGGCCATGCTGGTTGACGGCTTGACCAAGCTCGTTACGCTTTACATTGAGGACAAGGAAGAAGCGCATATCGAGAATTTGCGAAAGATGCTCCTCGCCATGTCCCGCGACGTGCGTGTGATCTTTATCAAGCTTTGCGACCGCTTGCACAATATGCGGACGCTGGCTGCGAAGCCCGACCCCAAGCGCCGTGCGACGGCACTCGAGACGATGTACGTTTACGCACCGCTTGCGCACCGTCTCGGTATGCAGAAGATCAAGCAGGAGCTGGAAAATCTTTGTATCTCGTATCTTGACCCCATCGGCTATGCCGAGATCGAAAATTACATCGAGGAAAAGTACGGTCAAAGCGTGGATTTTATCGAAAATGTCCGTTCAACGGTCGAGCGTAAGCTGACCGAAAACCATATCCATTTTACGCTGAAGGGAAGAATCAAGTCGGTTTACAGCATTTACCGAAAGATGTTCAATCAGAACAAGAGCTTCGACGAGATCTATGACTTTTACGCCATGCGTATCATCGTCGACACCGAGCTCGAATGCTATACCGCACTCGGTCTGATTCATGAAATGTTCAAGTCGATCCCCGGTCGCTTTAAGGACTACATTTCGACGCCGAAGCCCAACATGTACCGCTCGTTGCACACGACGGTCATTGGTCGCGACGGTATTCCCTTTGAGGTACAGATCCGTACGTGGGATATGCACCATATCGCTGAATACGGTGTAGCCGCACACTGGAAATATAAGAGCGGCGAGAGGGCCAACGAGGACATCGATAAGAAGCTTGAGTGGATCTCGCGCCTCGTCGAGACCGAGAACGCTACGCGCGACCCCGATGAATTCCTCAACGCCATCAAAACCGATATTTTCAACGACGAAATCTTCGTCTTTACCCCGAAGGGGGACGTTATTGCGTTGCCGCAGGGCTCGACGGTCATTGACTTTGCTTACGCCATTCACTCGGGGGTCGGAAACTCGATGATCGGTGCCAAGATCAACGGCATGATCGTGCCGATCGACCGCGTGCCCGCCAATGGTGAGATCGTCGAGATTCTGACCTCCTCGGCCTCCAAGGGGCCGAGTCGCGACTGGCTTTCGATCGTCAAAACGAGCGAAGCAAAGACCAAGATCCGTAACTGGTTCAAGAAAGAGAAGCGTACCGATAACATCGTGGCAGGAAAAGCCATGGTGGATAACGAATTCAAGCGTTGGGGCAAGTCCTATACCGAAACGCAACGCAACGAGATCGTCGGCGTTGTCGGTCAGTGTCTTGGCTTTATGAGTGCGGACGACGTGTATAATACCCTTGGCTACGGCGGCGTGTCGATGTCGAAGCTGTCGGGTAAGCTCCACGATGAATTTATCAAGACGGTCTATGAGCCCGATCCCGAACCGAAGGAGACGATCACGGAGGAGAACGTCAAGACCGAGGTCGTTCCGAAACGATTGAAGTCCAACGGCGGTATCGTGGTCGACGGCGAGCGCGGCTGTATGGTCAAGTTTGCCCATTGCTGTAATCCGCTTCCCGGTGACGACGTGGTCGGCTTTATTACGAGAGGCTATGGCATCTCGATCCACAAGTGCGATTGTCCTAATGTGATCGCGGGCAAGAGCAACGAGGAAAACGCCGCGCGTTGGGTGGAGGCGCATTGGGAGACCGAGGACGTAAGCACTTCGCAGAGTATGTACGAGGCGAACCTCAAGATTCAGGTCGAGGACCGTCTCGGCATCGTGGCCGATATCTCGGTGGCTTTGTCCGATATGCGAGTGTTCCTCTTGCAGATCAATACTCTCAAGAGTGGCAACGAGCGTACGGTCATCAACATCAAAATCAGTTGTAAGAACGTGGAACACTATCATTCTATCGTATCACGCCTCAAAACCATTCACGGTGTGGTCGACGTGGTTCGCGGATTTTCGTAATATTTCATAATAATAAGGAGATCTTATGATCGCAGTATTACAACGGGTAAGCCGCGCGTCGGTCCGCGTGGACGGCGAAACCGCGGGCGCGTGCGAGCAGGGGCTTTGTATCTTACTTGGCGTCGCCAAGGGTGACACCGAGCCCGATGCCGATGCGTTGGCCGCGAAAATCGTCGGTCTGCGTATTTTCTGCGACGAGGACGGAAAAATGAACCGATCCTTGGTCGATACCGACGGCGAGATGCTCGTGGTTTCCAATTTCACCCTGCTGGCTGCCTATAAAAAGGGCAAGCGCCCCGATTATATGAACGCCGCTGCCCCCGAGGAGGCCGACCGTCTCTATCGGTATTTTGCCGATCGGTGTCGGGAGAGCGTTCGCCGCGTCGAATGCGGCGTGTTCGGGGCACATATGGAGCTTTCAATCGTAAACGACGGCCCCGTGACCATCGTCATGGATAGCCGTGAGCTGACGCGGAATAAAAACTAAAAACGGAAGGGAAGGTCTTATTATGAAGATCTATCTGGATTCCCCCATCAATAAATATTACGTGCAGACCCTTGGCATGATCTTTTTCCCGGGAGAGCATTTCGGAGAACGGGAGCAGGAGGAAAACGAGAATACGCCCTTTTTGTCGGTTAAGACCGTCGAGGAGGAGAACGGCATTCGCGCCTTCGCCGAGATTGGCTGCAACGGTGAATCCCAGCATGCCGAATATTTTGCAGAGGCTCTGCCCGAGCGCACGCCCGAGCGTACGCTCAAGCTCGCAGTCGGCGGCGCGGTGCTTGCCGCGGCAGGCGCACTTACGGGTTATCGCCCCGCATGGGGGATGCTCATCGGGGTGCGCCCGTCCAAGGTAGCCTCGGAGATGCTCAACGCGGGACTGAGCAAGACGCGTGTAAAAAAGCTGTTAACCTCGGATTATCTCGTGATTCCGAAAAAGGCAGCACTTGCGACTGATATTGCTCTGACCGAGCGCCGTATCGTGGGTACGCCCTCGTCGAAGGATTGCAGCGTTTACATTTCGATCCCGTTCTGTCCGAGCCGTTGTACCTATTGCTCGTTCGTGTCCTATACCTCCAAGCGCTTGCTCGATCTCATTCCGCAGTATCTCGAGCGTCTTAAGAGCGATATTCGCACAAATTTCGAGCTGATCGGCCGTCTCGGCCTGCATGTGCGCACCGTCTATATCGGTGGCGGCACGCCCACGATCCTAGAGGAGGAGCAGCTTCGCGATCTGCTTTCCTACGTTGCGTCGTTGACCGATGTGCACGCACTTGACGAGTTTACCATGGAGGCGGGACGTCCCGATACCATTACCGAAGAAAAGCTCGCCATTGCCAAGGAATACGGCGTAACGCGTATCAGTGTCAATCCGCAGACGCTTTCGGACGAGTTGCTGGCAAGCATTGGCCGCAAGCACACGGTGGACGATTTTTTCCGCGCCTACGAAGCGGCGCGTAAGGTAGGCATTCGTACCGTCAATATTGACCTGATTGCAGGGCTGCCGGGCGATCGCTTCAAAACCTTTTCCTCGACGATGGATCAAATTCTCTCGCTGGCGCCGGAGAATTTGACCGTTCATACCTTCTGTGTCAAAAAGTCTGCCGAGATCCTTCGTCTCCATTCGCGTGTTTATTCCGCGCGGGGCGGCGATGCGGGAAAATGCGTGGATTATTCGCAGATCAAGGCACACGCGGCAGGATATATCCCATATTATATGTATAGACAGAAAAATACGGTGGGAAACTATGAAAACGTGGGCTTCTCCCGCGAGGGGCACGAAGGGCTTTACAACATTTACATGATGGAGGAGATCCATTCGATCTTTTCCGCAGGTGCGGGTGCCGTAACCAAGCTCGTCGATTATTCGCAGGCGGGCGGTCAGCGGCGAAACATCGAGCGCCTGTTCCACCAGAAATATCCGTACGAGTATTTAAGAGAAGATCGCGGCGATGCGTTCGCCGAGGAGGCAATTCGTTTTTATACCGAGCACGGAATGCTTGAATAACCGAAAATGCCCTCGGAAACGCAAATCTTGCTGTGGAAGGGGGCATTTTTATGTCGGAATATACGAATGTGTGGGATCGCGAGGCGGTCGCACGTGCCGAGGCGGCCTTTGCCGCACGGCTTTTTGAGATTGCTAAGGAGATCGTCGAGCGGGGAAGCGTTCACGTATGTACGTTGACGGGGCCTACCTGCTCGGGAAAGACGACGGCGGCCAAGATGCTCGTATCGCGCCTCGGCGCATACGGCAAGCGAGTGCACGTGATTTCGATCGACGATTTTTATTATCCGACCGCATATCTTCGTCAGCTTTCTAAGGAAAAGGGGCTTTCGGGTATCGATTACGATTCGGTGGATACGATCGACCTTGCGGCTCTTCGCGATTTTACCGAGGAGATTTTCACCTCCGAGACCGTGCACTGTCCAATTTTTGATTTCCGACACGGGACGCGCACGGGCTACCGTGAGATGGCGATCGACGACCGCGATATTTTCCTTTTTGAGGGGATTCAAGCGGCCTATCCCGAGGTAACCTCACTTCTGGATTCGCACGGCTCAGTAAGTCTCTATATCGCACCGCATACGTCCATTCAAACCCTCCGTCATACCTTTGAGCCGAACGAGATCCGTTTTTTGCGGCGCATCGTTCGCGATGAAAATTTCCGTCACACCTCGGCGGAATTTACCATGGGCATGTGGGAAAGCGTGCGCCGCAACGAGGAGGCGCATATCTTTCCTCATATCGGTCGGGAGCATCTGCGTATTGATTCAACGATGCCCTACGAGATCGGTATGCTGCGTCCGTATCTGGAGCGCGTGCTCTCATCGGTTTCTCCCGATAGTCCACATCGTGAGACGGCCGATCGGATTCTTTATGCGATCGCCGAGACCGCGCCGCTTCCCGCCTCCTGGATCGAGGACGGCTTCCTTTATCGCGAATTTATCTGATCCTTCGCGCGCCGCGCCTACATACGGCTTCGCATGAATGCCCGCAAGCGTGAATATAATGATACCACGCTAAAGAAGGGTATGCGCCGTAAAGGGCGGTAAGGGCATGAATCGGTTAAAAAACAAAAGAAACAACGAGCGAAAAGGCACCTTTCTGTCGGGAGTGCTGGTCTTGTCGCTCTCAACGGTGCTGGTCAAGATCGTGGGGCTGGCATGCAAGATCCCGCTGATCGCGATCCTCGGTGCCGAGGGCATGGGATATTTTAATTCGGCATATGAGATCTACGCATTGCTTTGCGTGATCTCCACCGCAGGCCTTCCCGTCGCATTGGCCATGCTGATTGCCGTGGAGCATGCGCGTGGCGACGGGGCACGCGTCGCGCGGATCTATCGCTCGGCGTCACGCATGTTTACTTTGCTTGGCGGCGGGGGAACGCTTGGCATGCTGGTCTTTGCCAAGCCGATCGCTCGTGTCATCGGCAACGCCGATGCCGAGGCTTGTATCGTGGCCATCGCTCCCGCTTTGCTCTGCGTGTGCATAGCCAGCGCCGTGCGCGGATATTTTCAGGGCTGTAGCCGCATGGGGCCGACAGCCGTTTCCCAGCTGCTTGAGGCGCTTGGTAAACTTGTCTTCGGCGTTTTGTTTGCTTCTCTTGCTATTCGAGCCGGACAAAGCGTGCCCGTTGCGGCGGCCTTTGGTGTCTTCGGATTGACGCTTGGCACGGCACTTTCGGCACTTTATTTGCTGATTCTGAAGGCGATGGATGCCCGCCACCGTAGCAGATCGGTTGAAAAAACGGCAACGGCGCGTGGGCAGGGAACGGTTCGTATGCTGTTGCGGATCGCACTTCCCATTACCGTCAGTGCGGCGGTGCTCGGCGTTACGCGTATGGTGGACATGGCACTGATCCTGCGCCGCCTTGGCGACCTCGGCATCTCTCTGTCCGAGGCCAACCGCATTTACGGCGCATATACCACGCTTGCCTTGCCGGTGTTCAGCTTGATCCCTGCGCTGATTACCCCCATTGCGCTCTCCCTTGTGCCACAGCTTTCGGCGGCGATCGAATCGCGAGCGGCGGAGGGGCAAGCGCGCGTCGTTACGGACGCGCTTCGCTTGACGATCCTGCTCGCTATGCCGGCCTCGATGGGCATTGCTATGTATGCAAAGCCGATTCTTTCACTTTTATTTGCAGGCGAGACCGAAGCGATCACAATCGCTTCGCCGCTTCTTTCCATGCTCGGCGCGTCGGTCTTTTTCTCTTGCATGATCACGACGACGAATGCCATTCTGCAATCTTACCGAAAGACCGAAAAGCCGATCATTTCTACGGTCGTAGGCTCGGTCGTTAAGGTGATCGGGGCTTATTGGTTGATCGGAATTCCGAGCGTTGGCGTTTTTGGCGCCCCCATCAGTACCTTTTTATGTAATCTGACAGTTACGGCCATGAACCTTTGCTATTTGTACGGTTGTCTGCCGCACACCAAGGGGCTTGGAATCATGCGAATATACGGCAGACCCTTTGTGGCCTCACTCGGCGCAATCCTGCTGTCGGTCGCGGCTTATCTGCCGGTTCGTGCTTGGACGCAAAGCGAAACGATAGGCTTTTTGGTGGCTGTGTTGGTCGCCGTAGTGGCCTATGCGTTGCTCGCCGTTCTCGTTCGTGCAGTCACGAAGGAGGATCTCGCACTTTTGCCGCGCCGCCGTTCTTCCATGAAGGATACGGTTTCTGAGCGATCGGAAATGCATTCACCATGATATACGAAATAAAAAACAAGGAAGGAAAACACCATGACAATTGACGAAAAGATCCAATATCTCAAAACGCGGGAGCACTATGATTTTGAGGACCTCGTGATTCTCATTGAGGTCCTGCGCTCGGAGCAGGGCTGTCCTTGGGACAGAGAGCAGACGCATCAAAGCATTCGTAAGGATCTGATCGAGGAGACCTACGAGGTCATTGAGGCGATTGACACCGATAACCCCGTGCTGATGCGCGAGGAGCTTGGCGATGTGCTGCTCCAGGTGGTCTTTCACGCGCGCATCGGGGAGGAGGAGGGGCAGTTTACCGTTGCGGACGTGACCAACGATATCTGCGCCAAGCTCATTCACCGCCACCCACACGTATTCGGGGACGTCGAGGCCGATACCTCGGAGAAGGTGCTCTCGAATTGGGAGATCATCAAGAGCGAGGAAAAGGAGCGCCGCACCGTTACCGATAAGCTGCGCGCCATTCCGCCAATGTTGCCCGCGCTGATGCGTGCCGAGAAGGTCGGTAAAAAGGCGAAATGTTTTGACTTTGCCGATGCCGATGCCGTGATGGATAAGGTCTGTGAGGAGCTGACCGAATGGAGTGAGGCCTGGCAGAGCGGAGACAAAAGCGCCATGGAGGAGGAGATGGGTGACCTGCTGTTGACACTGACCTCCTTGTGTCGCAAGCTCGGTATCGAGCCCGAGGTGGCGCTCAACCGTGCGACAGACAAATTTATCGATCGCTTTGAAAAGGTCGAAAAAGCCGTTCTGGCGGCCGAAAAGGACATCGAAGCCATGACGATGATTGAGCTGGACGCCATTTGGAACGATCTGAAACATAAAAATGTGTAAAAAATAAAATTTTTGGAGAAAAAAGCAAAAAAACTCTTGATATTATCAAAAAAGTGTGCTATAATGCTTATAAGATGAATAAGGTTTGACCTGATCTATCAAAAAATATTAAAATAAAGGAGAAATTACCATGAACAAGACCCAGCTTATCGAAGTAATCGCTGACAAGTCCGGCCTGAAGAAGAAAGAGGCAGAGGCAGCCCTGAACGCTATGACTGAGGCTATTACCGAGGCTCTCAAGGCAGGCGACAAGGTTCAGCTCGTTGGCTTCGGAACCTACGAGGTAAAGGCAAGAGCTGCAAGAAGCGGCCGCAACCCCAAGACCGGCGAAACCATCCAGATCGCAGCCTCCAAGCATCCTGCATTCACCGCAGGCAAGGCTCTGAAGGACGCTGTTAACTAATTGATGCATCCATAGGTTGGACGAATGGGTTTCCGTTCGTCCAACTTTTTTAAGGAGAATAACCATGAGATTGGACAAATACCTGAAGGTATCGCGCATCATCAAGCGCCGAACGGTAGCCAACGATGCCTGTGACGCCGAGCACGTAAGCGTGAACGGCAGACGGGCCAAGGCCTCTTACGACGTCAAGGAGGGCGATATCGTCGAAATCACCTTTGGACAAAAGGTGCTCAAATTCAAGGTGCTCACCGTGCGTGAAACGGTCGCTAAGGCCGATGCCGCGACGATGTACGAGATCATCGAGGAATGATTGCCAATTGAATATTTTTGCAGACCTCCGCATATGATGGTGATGAATCAGATTGCGGAGGTTTTTATATTTATGAACGGACAAAACGAAAGGCAGAGCCACGAGATCCGCGTGGGTATGCGAAAGGAAATGAACGTAACGGGCGTCAAGGAGGTCTTGAGCTTTGACGAGAGCTGTGTCGTGCTGAAGAGTGCTTGTGGGGAGATGACGGTGGAGGGAAGTGATCTGCGGGTGGGCACACTCGATACCGATCGCGGTGTTGTGAGTCTGTGCGGCAGGATCGACACGATTTATTACACCGACGAGCACCCAACCGAGAAGCGCGGCCTCGGACGGCTGTTTCGGTAAGCCATGGCGATCTCTCCGCTTCTTTTATCCTTGCTTTTGCTGAACGCCTTTGTTTTCGGCATATTTTTGGGTATACTGAATGATGGAAGCCGTATCGTGCGCGTCTTTTGCGGTGTACGTTATTCTGCAAAATCCTTTCGCTCGCTTTATGCGCGTGAGCTACCGATCGTTCATCGGCCGCTCGGGCGTCGTGAACAGGGACGACTTGGTCGGGGCACGCTGTCGGTGCTGATCTTTTTTCAGGATCTGTTGCTCTTTACCGTCGGTGGCGTAGGGACGGTTTTGCTTCAATATGAATATAACAGCGGACGCTTTCGCTTCTTTGTGCTTCCCGCGATTCTCGTCGGCTTTTTGCTCTATTATTTTACCGTTGGAAAATGTCTCATGGTGGTCTCGGAGGCCGTCGCTTTTGTCATCAAAGCAGCTTTGCTGATCGTGGGATACTGCTTTTCGCGTCCTTTTGTCAAAATTTTTAGAATTTTCGTGAAAAAACTGAAAAAATCAGCGATTTTTTTTCGCTTTCTTATTGCAAAAAGAACAAAAAAGTTGTATAATATACATAAGAAAAAGGAATGGTTGCGTTTGGCCGAGCAAGGGTGTATCTCTTTTGACGGAGGCGTAACGGAGGACACATGAACCGAAAAAAATATTTTGCCGATCAAAAAAGCGGTGCTTCGATGCTGATCCGCGTGTTTTTGATTCTGCTTTTTATCTTTGCCGTGGTCTTCTTTTTGTGGAGTTTGATGAAATACAATGAGATCATGGAACAGAAAAAGGAAAACGAGGCTCACATCGAGCAGTTGGGCGACGATATCGCACAGCTTCGCTATTTGGTGGAAGCCCCTCTGGATGATGCGTATAAAATTCGCATCGCGCGGGAAAAGCTCGGTATGTGCTTTCCCGACGAGATCGTGTTTTATACCGAAATGGATTGATCGCTTCGGCGAATACACAGGATAAAAGTGGCTATGTAGCCGCAAGCAAGAAAGAGGAACGGAATGAAACGAAATCAAGAGCTTGCTTCGTACCTATATCATCAAGGAACGAATTACGAGGCCTATTCCTACATGGGAGCGCACCGCGAGGGCGATGTCTTCGCGTTTCGTGTTTGGGCCCCGAATGCCGAGCAGATTTTCGTCGTTGGAGATTTCAACGGCTGGTCGCACGATGCCCCCATGATGCGTATCACCGAGGGGGGCATTTGGGAGGCACTTCTGCCTGCCGATCGGGTGAAGGTCGGCGACCTTTATAAATTCAAGATTCTTCGCGGGGGCAGGGAGCTCTATAAGGCCGATCCGTATGCCTTTGCCGCCGAATGCCCACCGGAAACGGCCTCGCGGATCTGCGACATCGACACGTATACGTGGCGCGACGAGGGCTGGCTTGCGCATCGCCGAAGTAAGACGGGGCAATTCTATCAAGAGCCCATGAACGTGTACGAGGTGCACCTCGGCTCGTGGCGGCGACATGAGGACGGAACGCCCTTTACGTATGCTGAGCTTGCGACCGAACTTGCGACCTACGTCAAGCAGATGGGCTATACGCACATCGAGCTGATGCCCGTGGCCGAGCACCCCTTTGACGGCTCGTGGGGCTATCAGGTCTGCTCCTACTACGCGCCGACCGCGCGCTTTGGTTCGCCCACCGACTTTATGGGCTTTGTTGATACCATGCACGAGGCGGGCATTGGCGTGATCCTTGATTGGGTACCCGCGCATTTTCCTAAGGACGCTCACGGCTTGTACGAGTTCGACGGACAGCCCCTCTACGAATATCAGGGCTGGGATCGCATCGAGCATAAGGGCTGGGGCACGCGCCGCTTCGATGTCGGCCGAAACGAGGTCGAATGCTTCCTCGTCTCCAATGCCTCCTTCTGGTTTGAGAAATATCATGTAGACGGTCTGCGTGTCGATGCCGTGGCCTCTATGATCTATCTGGATTATGACAAAAAGCCGGGGGAATGGGTGCCGAATGTCTATGGCAATAACCGTTGCCTTGAAGCAATCGCCTTCTTCCGTAAGCTCAATTCGCACATCAAGGGAAAATATCCCGACGTGCTGATGATTGCCGAGGAGTCGACCGCATGGTCAAACGTTACGACCTTCGAGAACGACGGACTGGGCTTTGATATGAAGTGGAATATGGGGTGGATGAACGATACGCTCGCTTACGCCGAGACCGATCCGCTTTTCCGCAAATACGTTCACGAAAAAACGACCTTTTCCTTGACCTACGCCTTTTCGGAGCGCTATATTCTCCCCATTTCGCACGACGAGGTGGTGCACGGCAAAAAATCCTTCCTCGATAAAATGTCGGGGGACTATTGGCAAAAATTCGCCTCGGCGCGCGCCTTCCTCGGCTACCTGATGACGCATCCGGGCAAAAAGCTCTTTTTCATGGGATCGGAGATCGGGCAGTTCCGCGAGTGGGACTTTGCTTCGCAGATCGAGTGGTTTTTGCTCGATTATGAAAGTCATGCAAAATTCCAATATTACGCCGCGACGCTCAATCATTTCTATCTTACCTCGCCCGCACTTTGGCAAAGAGACGACTCATGGGACGGCTTTATTTGGATCGATGCGGACGATCGGGACCGTAGCCTTTTGTCCTATCGACGGATCGATGCGGACGGGCGGGAGTTGATCATCGTTTTGAATTTCACACCCGTGACGCACGAGGATTTCTGGTTGCGTGTGCCCACCGTCGGTATCTACGAGGAGCTTCTGAATTCCGACGAGGAACGCTTTGGCGGAAGCGGTGTTACCAACGAGGGACTCTTGGAGGCCACCGTCAATCCCTATTGCAAGGAAGAAAATATCGTAAGACTCCGGATTCCGCCGCTTGGTATGACAATCCTTGCGCGAAGCGAAAAAAAGAAAATGTTTACGCATACTGCTGATTCATCAATAAAGGCCGACGCCGATTGCGACGCGACCAAATAACATCGGAGGGTTTTATGTTCAGAAAAAAAGAATGCGTTGCCATGCTCTTAGCCGGCGGACAGGGAAGCCGCCTCTACGCCTTGACCGAGAAAACGGCCAAGCCTGCCGTTCCGTTCGGTGGAAAATACCGCATCATTGACTTTACGCTGTCCAACTGCGTCAATTCGGGCTTCGATACCGTTGGCGTGCTGACGCAGTACCAGCCTCTCGTGCTGAACGACTATATCGGAAACGGTCTGCCCTGGGATATGGACCGTGCCTACGGCGGCGTGAAGATCCTCCCCCCCTATCAGGGCAAGCAGGGCGCAGATTGGTATCGCGGCACGGCCAACGCCATTTATCAGAACATGGAGTTCATCGACCGCTACGATCCCGATTACGTGCTGGTCCTGTCGGGCGACCACATCTATAAGATGGACTACTCCAAGATGCTCGATTATCACAAGAAAATGAACGCCGACTGTACGATCGCCGTGATTGACGTGCCGATCGAGGAGGCAAGCCGCTTCGGTATTATGAGTACCGACGAGGAAGGGAAGATCTTCAAATTCTCCGAAAAGCCGAAGAATCCCGATAGCACACAAGCCTCTATGGGTATCTATATCTTCTCGAAGGAGGTGCTGTTCCGTTATCTGAACGCCGATGCAGCCGATCCCAAGAGTGCTAACGATTTCGGTAAGAATATCATTCCGAATATGTTGGCGGCAGGCGAGAAAATGTACGCCTATCCCTTCGTTGGCTATTGGAAAGACGTGGGAACGATTTCCTCGCTTTGGGAGGCCAATATGGATCTGCTCGGCGATGATCCTACGCTCAAGCTCAACGACGAGGAATGGCGCATCTATTCGCGTCACGAGCCGCACGCACCGCAGTTCGTCGGTGCCCATGCGGTGATCGATAACTGCTCCTTAACTGAGGGCTGTGAGATCTATGGAACGGTTCGAAATTCGGTGCTTGGCTCGGGTGTCAAGGTCATGGCCGGTGCCGAGGTGTGTGATTCGGTGATCATGGAAAACGTGGTGATCGAGGCGGATGCCCAGGTGCAATATTCGATTCTCGACCACGATGTTCGCGTCGGAAAGAAGGCTACCGTCGGAAAGCCGCGGGCAGAAGCCGCAGGCATTACCGTGATCGGTGCGGGCATTGCCGTTCCCGAGGACGCTGTGATTGCCGATGACCAAATGATCGCGAACCAGGCCGACATTCAAAAGGAGGAAGCATAACATGGCAGTAGCAGGCTTGATCTTTTCCAATATTCACGACGCGGCCATTCCCGAGCTTACCAATATTCGTACGATGGCCTCGGTGCCCTTCGGCGGCCGTTACCGCCTTGTGGATTTTCCGCTTTCCAACATGGTCAACTCGGGCATTACCAAAATCGGTATCATTACGCACGATAATTACCAGTCGCTGATGGATCACATCGGCACGGGCAAGGACTGGGATCTCGCCCGCCGCTCAGGCGGTATCAAGATTCTTCCGCCCTTTATCAGCACGACGGGCTACTCCGCCAACAGCGGTCGCCCCTATACCTCACGCCTCGAGGCGTTACTCGGTGCAACGGTCTTTATCTCGCGTTGCAACGAGGATCACATCGTTCTTTCGGACTGCGACGGCATTTGTAACATCGACCTTAATAAGGTGCTCGATGACCACGTGGAAAGAAACGCCGACGTGACGATCGTTACGCGTCCCTATATGACAGGCAGCAGCCTGCCTCCCGACGGTGCGACGGTCATTACCTCCAACGAAAAGGGAGAAATTTTGGAAACCTCTGCCTATACTCCCGTATCCGAGGAGATTGAGATCAGCACGAATATTATGGTTATCAACCGCATGTTCCTGCTCAACCTGCTCAGCGATGCCTCGGTGCACGGCCATATGCATTTCTATCGCGACGCGCTCTCCAAGCGCCTCGGTAAGGCACGTGTGTATCGCTATCGCTATGAAGGCATTTATCTGCAGATTTCCTCGATGGAAAGCTATTTTGAAAACTCCATGCGTCTGCTCGAGCCCGACGTTCGCGAGGGCTTGTTCAACGTGGACGGCTGTCCGATTTATACGAAGCTCCGCAACTCGGCTCCTACGCTGTACGCGAAGGGCGCCAAGGTCTCGAACAGCTATGTGGCCGACGGCTGTGTGATTGAGGGCGAGGTGGAAAATTCGATCCTCTTCCGCGGTGTACACATCGGAAAGGGAACCGTGGTTCGCAATTCGATCCTGATGCAGGGTACCTTTACGGGTAACCGCGTATTGCTCAATTGCGTAGTTACCGATAAAAACTCGACGATCCGTGACGGCAGAATGCTCTCGGGTCACGAAACGATGCCCTTCTTTATCCCGAAGGGAACGATGCTTTAATCCAAGAAAAAAGAAAGGATCATTCATGAACAAAATCTTATTTGTGGGCGCAGAGGTGATGCCCTTTGCCGCAACGGGAGGGCTTGGCGACGTGCTCGGCTCTCTGCCGTCGGCGATCAAAAGTGCAGCAGGCGAGGAGGTCGACGTACGGGTAGTCATGCCCTTGTACGGCAATATCTCCAATGCGTGGCGCAAGAAGATGAAAACGGTCGCGGAATACACGCTTCCTCTTGCGTGGAGACAGCAGTATTGCGGTGTCAAGACCTTCGTCAAGGACGGCGTGACCTACTATTTCATTGACAACGAGTATTATTTCTGCCGCGATACGCTCTATGGCTGCTACGATGACGGCGAGCGCTTTGCCTTCTTCTGTAAGGCGGCAGTCGACATGCTGGCACACATCGGCTTCTATCCCGATGTTTTGCACGCGCACGATTGGCAGGCGGCGCTTTCGCTCGTGTATCTTGACAGAAAGTACCGTGCGGTGAGCGGATATGAAAATATCCGTACCGTTTTTACCATTCACAATATCGAGTATCAGGGCAAGTACGACTTCTCGATCCTTGGTGACGTGTTCGAGCTTGACGAGGCTACGAAGCATATCGTTGAATACGACGGATGCATCAACCTGATGAAGGGGGCGATCGTGTGTGCCGACCGTGTCAGCACGGTCAGCCCGCAGTACGCGAAGGAGATCTGTACGGCGGAGTACGCCCACGGCCTTCACCCCATTCTTCGCCAGAATGCAGGCAAGCTTGGCGGTATCCTCAACGGCATCGACTACCGTTATTATAATCCGGGAACCGATACGGGCATTGCCAAAAAGTATAATTGGCGCAGTATTGTGGATAAATATGAGAACAAGGCCGCCTTGCAAAGGGAGATCGGCCTGCCCGAACGGAACGACGTGCCGATTATTTCCGTAATTTCTCGTCTGGCGGCTCATAAAGGTCTTGACCTCGTGTCAAAAATGGTATATAATATATTAGAGACCGAAAACGTCCAGTTGGTCGTGCTTGGACGGGGAGAGAACACCTATGAGGAATTTTTCCGCCGTCTGGAATCGGATTTTCCCGATCGTGTCCGTGCGTTGATCACCTACGATCGCGATCTGGCCAAGAGAATCTATGCCGCAACCGATATTTTCCTCATGCCCTCCAAGAGTGAGCCCTGCGGGCTTTCGCAGATGATCGCCTCCCGCTACGGCGCTATTCCCGTCACGCGAGAGACGGGCGGCCTGTACGACTCGATCAAGGGCTATTGGGAGTATGACGGCGTGATTGAGGGCAACGGCTTTACCTTTGCCAACTACAATGCCGACGAGCTTCTTGACCGTACGCATGCAGCCATCGCCTTGTGGCAGGACGAGGCCAAGAGACGCAAGCTCGTGCAGAAGATTATGCGCACCGATTTCTCCTGGAAAACCTCCGCACTTCAGTATCTGGACCTTTACAGTCAAATCTAAAACCCAAGCTAACGGTTCCCCCGCGCTTAGAAAAGGAAGAAAAAATGAACTATACCCCCTCGAAAAAGGAAATCAAGGAAAACGTAGAAGCGAAGCTCTCCCGCTATTTCGGCTGTACGCCGAAGGAGGCCTCGCGCGATCAGATGTACAAGGCAGTCTCAATGACCGTCAAGGATATTCTGACGGAAAAGAGACAGGACTTCAAGCAAGAGGTCAATCAGAAGGGCGCGAAGCGCGTCTATTATATGTCCATTGAGTTTTTGCTCGGCCGCTCACTCAAAAACAATCTCTGTAATCTCGGCCTTTCCGATGCCTACGCGAAGGTGCTCAAGGAATACGGCTATGAGCTGGAGGACGTATTTGAATGTGAGCCCGATGCCGGCCTCGGAAACGGTGGTCTCGGACGTTTGGCCGCATGCTTTATGGACTCTTTGTCCTCATTGGACTATCCCGCTACGGGATTTTCGATCTGCTACGAATACGGTCTGTTTAAGCAGATGATTGTAGACGGCATGCAGGTCGAGCTGCCCGACATCTGGCTTCCCGGCGGCGAGGTATGGCTCGTTCCGAGAACCGACCGCATTT
>CAYULZ010000004.1:0-25979 GCA_964445865.1 uncultured Lachnospiraceae bacterium
GACCGACCTGATCGGCTCGCTGTGCGACCTGACGAGCTGCTCGCGCGACAAGGGAACGCCGATCGTCCTTGTACAGGGCTATTTCGACAACTATACCAACTGATGGTCATACAAAAAAGCACCCATATGGGTGCTTTTTTTGTATGATATCCCGCGAAAGCCGTGTAACAGAGAATAGAGGAACCCTGCATGTGCAAGGCGGTGTCCTATCGCTTGCTTTACTGCTTCCAACGTCCTCATCTTTCCGTCGAGACAAGTCAATCGAGGGAGAGCGAGGGAGGCCTGCAAACCACAACCGAACTCACTTTCGGACTCCTTTAATCTACTGTGGCCCTTTATGCTCTATTATCACGAACCCGGCAGGACTTACTTTTTCTTTCGCGAAAGAAAAAGTAAGCAAAAAGAAAGCAAAAATATACAACACTTGACGAAAAAATTTTACTTCCTTTTCTATGCGAAAAAAAGTAAGCAAAAAGAAAGCAAAAATATACAATACTTGACGAAAAAATTTTACTTCCTTTTCTATGCGAAAGAAAAAGTAAGCAAAAAGAAAGCAAAAATATACAACGCTCAATAAAAACTATTCACTTCCTTTTTTATGCAAAGGAAAAGCAAGCAAAAAAGAAAGCAAAAAATCAATACTTAACGAAAAATTCGATCAGTTGTTATCGTAATCGATTTCCTGCGTGAAGTAATCGTCAAAGTAATCGGCGACATCGTCCAGCTCATCGCCATCGTCAATGGTTATGAGGGTTTGCTCTCCGTCCTCAACGACGAGCTTCAGAAGCGTGTACTCGAGCTCCTCGGGCTCGGGTGCGCCCTCCTCCAGAACAGGGGTCATGGCGCAATATTGCTGTCCGTCCTTTTCAAAGTGCGCGATCAGCTCAAATTCATATTCGTTGCCTTCCTCGTCGACCAGCGTAAAATAATCGTTTTCAAAAATGTTTTCTTCCATGATCATACTCCTTTTTGTTGTGCGTACCTATATTGTATCGAATTTTGAGCGATTTGTCAACTGCTTTTTGCAAGAAAGCGAGTCAATCAAAGGAAAGCATCTCGGCGAGGATCGCGTTGCTGACGAAAAAGCCGCGATCGGTAAAGGCAATCCTACCGTTTTTCTCCTTCATAAAGCCCTCTGCGAGCATACGGGGTACGGTCGGATAGCGAGCGATGAATTCCTCTCCCGTGCGACGGGCAAAGTCGGTCGTGTCGATGCCCTCCGCGAGGCGCAGGGCGAGCATGACGGATTCCTCCTCGCGCTCGTGGGGCGTGAGGGTGACACGCTCCTCGACAATATCCTCGCCCGCGAGAAACGCACGAAGGTCACGGGAGTTGCCGAAGCGCACGCCGTCGAAATAGGAATGTGCTGCTACGCCGAAGCCGAGGTATTCCTCGCCGTGCCAATAGCGCAGATTATGGCGCGAGTGGCGACCGTCCTTCGCAAAATTACTGATCTCGTATTTATGATATGCGTATTTTTTCAATTCATGCGAAAGCAGGCAATACATGCGGTATTCCACGTCCTCGTCGGGTAGGGGCAGCGAGTCCTTGACTCGCCAGAAGGGCGTACCCTCCTCGATCTTGAGTCCGTAGGCCGAGATATGCTCAGGCGCGAGGGCGCAGAGCGTGCGGATCGACGTGCGGAAGGATTCCTCGGTCTGGTGCGGAATGCCGTACATGAGGTCGACGCTGATGTTTTCAAAACCCGCGCGGCGTGCGTCGGCGAAAACGGCCTCGAAATCGGAAAAGGAGTGGGCGCGGCCGAGCGCGCGCAGCTCGTTCTCGTGTACACTTTGCAGGCCAATGCTCAAGCGGTTAACACCAAGCGCACGCAACGCCGAGAGGTAAGCAAAATCGGCCGTCGCGGGATTGCACTCGGCCGTGATCTCGCAATCGGATGTCAGTGCGTAGTACGTGGCAATTGTTTCCATGATCTGACGAAAGGCCTCGATCGGCAGAAGTGTCGGTGTGCCGCCACCGAAATAGACGGTGTTGACACGGCGATCGGCCACCGAGGGAGAGGCTTCGATCAGCCGACGGCAAAGCTCATCTGCGTAGCGTGCCCTCGTTTCGCCCTCGGTTTGCGGAAAGGAACAGAAGTCGCAATAGCGGCACTTGGAGCGACAAAAGGGGATATGAAGATACAATCCAAGCGTGTTCATGCGGCAGCCTCCTTTCACAGTTTCTTGCCCTCATTATATCATAATTTCCCTTGCGTGTAAAGAATTTTTTATCACGCACCGAGGACACCGATCGAAAATATACTGAATATCGGAGGTGTCCTATGAATATTACGATATGGATGGCGCTGCTCGCGACGCTTGGTACGTGGCTTGTGACCGCGCTCGGCGCGGCGACCGTCGTCTTTTTTAAATCCCCCAATCAAAAGGTGCTCAATCTGATGCTTGGCTTTGCCTCGGGCGTGATGATCGCCGCGAGCTTCTGGTCGCTTCTTGAACCCGCTATTGCGCGCGCGGAGGCCATCTCGGCATTGCCTGCGTATCTCGTGGCGACCTCGGGATTTTTGCTTGGTGCATTTTTCATGTGGGGGAGTGATAAGATCGTCACGCTGACAAGGCGCAGGGTCAGTCGGGCGGAGGGAAGTCAAAACACAAGAATACACCGAATCGTGATGTTGATTTTGTCCATCACGTTGCATAATATTCCCGAGGGCTTGGCCGTCGGCGTAGCCTTTGGGGCGTTACGAAACGGCGGAGCGTCTGCCGAGGGCTTGATCGGCGCGATCACCGTGGCCATCGGAATCGGCTTGCAGAATTTTCCCGAGGGCGCGGCGGTCTCGGTGCCTTTGCGTCGAGAGGGCTTTTCGCGCAAAAAGAGCTTTTTGTACGGGCAGGCGTCGGGTATGGTCGAACCGATCGCGGGGGTGGTTGGGGCGGCCTTGGCAATTTATGTGGAAACGGTTTTGCCGTACGCGCTTGCCTTTGCCGCGGGGGCGATGATTTTGGTCGCCGTGCACGAGCTGATTCCCGAGTGCCAGAAAAATCAGGAGGCACAGCCCTATCTTGCCACGATGGGAATCGTGCTCGGCTTTGCCGTCATGATGCTCCTTGACGTGATGCTGGGGTGAGGCTCGCGCAGCCCACAAAAAAGTTTTCGCCCGCCTCAACGGCTACGAGGCGCAGCCCGTTCAAGGTTTCGGTCGAGCCTTTTCAAAGGCTCGCGGTGTCAAGAGGCAGCGCCTCTTGTCGCCCACCGCAGAGGGCGAGGAGGCCTCCGCGGCCTCCACCGCGCCGCCTTTTGAAAAAGGCGGGCGAAAACTTTAAAATGGGCTTGACCGAAAGCTAAAAAAGCCGCAGGGGCATTTATGCCCCTGCGGCTAACGTTTTGTTTTCCGATTACTTCGCAATGGCCGTTGCCAACTCGTAAAGCTCCGCGATCTCGATGCGGCGCTTCTCACAAACAGCTTCCATTTGTGCGATTTCGTCGGCGCTGAACTTGTCCAGGTCGCCGTCCTTCAGCTTTTTCTTGTACATGCGGTCGATCATCTGCGCGAACACGATGTCCATGCTCGTGATCTTGCCGTCCTCCTCGAGAACGACCAGGTTGCTCTTGCCCTCGAGCAGAAGCTCTACGGCGCGAACACCCATCTTCGATGCCGTCAGACGGTCACGCAGGGAAGGCGCACCGCCGCGGACGATGTGTGCAAGGCGGGCAAACTTGGACTCGATGCCCGTCTGCTCCTCGATTCTCTTGCGCAGTAGCTCGCCGTAGGGAACCTTCTTGCCGTCAACGTCTTCGAATACACCCTCGCTGACCATAACGATCATGCTTCTCTTGCCGTTGTTCTTTGCGGTCTTGATGGCCTCAATGGCGGCTGCCTCATCGAAGGGAAGCTCGGGGATTGCAATGGCGATCGCGCCTGCGGCAATGCCTGCCTCAAGGGCGATCTGGCCGCAGTCACGGCCCATAACCTCGATGACGTTGCAGCGTGCGTGCGACTCGCAGGTATCACGGAGCATATCGGCCATCGTGAGCACCGAGTTCATGGCGGTGTCAAAGCCGATGGTGTAGTCGGTAGCGGTGATGTCGTTGTCGATCGTTCCCGTTACGCCGATGGTGGGAATGCCGCGCAGCGACAGATCGGTCGCACCGCGGAAGGTGCCGTCGCCGCCGATGGCTACGATGGCCTCAATGTTGTATTTTTTGCAGGTGGCAATGGCCTTCTGCATGCCTTCCTCGGTTTTGAATTCGAGGCAACGGTCGGAATACAGGAACGTGCCGCCGCGTCCTACGATGTTGGAGACCGAGGTAGGGGTCAAAGGAATGATCTTTTCATTGATCAGACCACTGTATCCGCCGAGAATGCCCATGACCTCAACGTTTTGCTCGAGTGCCTTTCTTGTGATGGCACGAACAGCCGCGTTCATGCCGGGCGCGTCACCGCCGGAGGTGAGGACGCCGATTCTCTTGTACTTTGCCATAATGTCAAGCCCTTTCGTCAATGTCTTATAAAAAGCGTTTGCTTTTTTATAAAAACAGAATTTTCAACCTATATTTTAATATAAACTGTGCAAAAAATCAATGCTTGATACAAATGTTGTCAAAAAATTAACAGCAAATTCATAAACGATCGGGCTTTGTCGCCCGATGTCGGATTACAGATTGCAATGGAGCACCATATCAAGGGCGTTGGCCACGCTGACCTTGCGGATATAGTCACGGCTGCGCATGGAGGAAAGGGAAAGGCAGCGCACCTGCTCACCGTTCTTGGTACTGATTCCGATAAAGACCGTGCCCACGGGCAGTGCAGGCGTTCCACCGCCGGGGCCTGCCAGTCCCGTTGCCGAAACGGCAATGTCGGTTCCGAGCCGCAGCCGCGCACCGCGCGCCATTTCTGCGGCGGTCTCTGCCGAGACCGCGCCGTGTGCCGCGAGGGTTTCGTGCGATACGCCGAGCAGGCGCTCCTTGATCTCGTTCGTGTAGGTCACGCAACCGCCGAAAAAGACCTCGGACGCCCCCGATACGTCGGTCAGGCGTTTGGCGATGAGACCGCCCGTGCAGGACTCGGCCGTGCAGAGCGTAAGCTGCCGCTCGTGTAAAAAGCGAATGACGGCGTTCTCGAGAGACCCTACGTCCACGCCGTATACGTACGTGCCGACGGGGGTTTTTCTAATACGCGCGATCATTTCGTCGCACATAGCGGCTGCCGTTTCCTCCGTGTCGGCCTTGGCCGTCACGCGAAGGCGTACCTCACCCTCCTTACAGTAGGGGGCGACGGTGGGATTTTGGGCCTCGGACATCAACGAGCCGAGGCTGTCCTCGACAGCCGATTCTCCCATTCCGAAGATGTGCAGATTGCGGCTGACGAGTACCGAGTCGCGGCGCTCCTTCAGGTAGGGCAGGATCTGCTCATAGTAGATATTTTCGAGCTCGCCGGGAGGGCCGGGGAGCATGATGACGGTCTTATTTTTTTCCTCGTCGCAGAGCGCGAGCGAGGGTGCGGTGCCGAAATGGTTGGGAAAAACCGTTGCGCCCTTGGGCATCATGGCCTGCTTTTCGTTGTTTTTCGTCATCACGCGTCCCGTTCGTTCGAAATAGGCGCGGATGGCGGCGAGGGACGGCTCGTGCATGGCCATCGTGCGGCCAAAGCAAGCGGCGACCGTTTCCTTGGTAAGGTCGTCGTAGGTCGGGCCGAGACCGCCGCTCGTGATGACGAGATCGGCGTGAGAGAGCGCATCGCGGAGTGCCGCCTCGAGCCGCGCAGGGTTGTCGCCCACGGCCTGATGACGGTACACGCCGATGCCGAGCTCGGCCATGCGTGCCGACAAAAAGGTAGCGTTGGTATTGACGATATCGCCGAGCAGCAGCTCTGTACCTACGCAGAGGATCTCGGCGGAATGAATAGTTTGCTTCATGAAAACAATCTCCCAAAATTGGATTTTTTTCCTACATCAGTATTGTATCACAAGGCGCGGGGCTTTGCAAGCGTTCTTGCGTGTTTTTTCTTGCGAGAGCATGAAAAAGCGTATTGATTTTCAAGGGGAAATATTGTATAATGAAAAGAGATGACAACGAAAGGGGGGCGATCCCATGGCGGCTTGCTATCTATGCCCGCGGGCATGCGGTGTCGATCGCGAGAAGGGAGAGCGCGGTTATTGCGGTGCGGGATCCCGTGCACGCGTGGCACGCGTGTCTTTACATGCCTTTGAGGAGCCTTGTATCAGCGGCACGCGCGGATCGGGCACGGTCTTCTTTTCCTCGTGCTCGCTCGGCTGTGTTTTTTGCCAGAACCGAAGCATCAGCCGCGAGCAGGTCGGACGCGAGATGGATCGGCGCGAGCTCGGTGAGCAGATGCTGTTGTTGCAGGACGCCGGTGCGCATAACCTCAATCTGGTTACGGCTACGCATTTTGCCGATTGTGTGGCAGAGGCGTTGGCCGATGTAAAGCCCAAGCTTCATATTCCCGTCGTTTACAATAGCTCGGGCTATGAGTGCGTTGATACGTTGCGTATGCTGGACGGCCTTGTGGATATTTATCTGCCCGATTTTAAATACGCGTCGGCCGCACTGGCCGAACGCTATTCGTCCGCTCCCGATTATCCCGCGGTTGCCGCACGTGCGATTGCCGAGATGCATCGACAGACGGGCGCATTTGTTCTCGACGGTGAGGGCTTGGCGCAAAAGGGAACGATGGTAAGGCTCCTCGTTTTGCCGTCGCACCGTGCCGATGCCATGGCCGTGCTCCGTCTCCTTGCCGAGACGGTGCCGCCACAGGAGATCCGCTTATCTCTTATGAGTCAGTATACCCCCGAATTTGCCGCCGATGCACCGTATCGGAATCTGCACCGCCGTGTGACGCGCTTCGAATACGAGAGCGTGATGGAGGAGGCGGTTCGGCTCGGCTTTGAGGGGTACGGCCAGGAGAAGACGTCGGCGTCGTCGCGCTATACGCCGGATTTTTGCGAGACATGCTCGCAGAATTTTTGGGAGGAATCATGACCGTACACGAGGGACATAGAGAACGCTTACGAAAAAAGTTTCGCCAAGGGGCGTTGGAGGATCACGAGCTTTTGGAGCTCTTGCTTTTCTTTTCGATTCCGCGCCGTAACACCAATGAGACAGCACATGCGCTTCTGAAGCGTTTTGGCTCGCTGGACGCCGTGATGAACGCAGATATTACGGCTCTGCAAACGGTAGAGGGGATTGGCGAGACGTCGGCGCTGCAGATCAAGGCGGTGGCCGAGATCATGGGACGGTGTGCCCGCAGTCGGTCGGACGACCGACACTTGCTTTCCTCGTTTGGCGAGCTCGAATCCTATCTGCATTCGCTCTTTATCGGAAGCGCACATGAAAAGACCTTCGTGCTTTTGTTCAATGCGGCGAATCGACTGATTTGTTGTGAGATGCTGGGCGAGGGTAATGCGGTGCATACGTCCGTATGCTTGCGCCGCGTGATTGAGATGTCGTTGCAGAAGAATGCCGCGGCGGCGGTGCTTGCGCATAATCACGCCGATGGGCTTGTGATGCCGTCGGGCGAGGACGTCACGGCGACCGATCGAATCCGTGAGGCCTTGGAAAGCATAGGCGTTCGCTTTGTGGAGCATTACATTGTCACGCCTGATCGGTGTATTCCGATTTTGCATTGACAGCGGTTGCAACGAGGCGATGATACACAGCCTCGTAGGAGGGCCTTGGCCTTTCCGAAAAAACAAAACGCCCGCGCGTTGGAAGCTAGAGCCCAATGCGCGGGATGATTGTTTCCGTAGAAAAAGGAACGGAGCACACGGTATAAAAATCATTATTGAAAGCTTTTGAGGTGGGAACTTTTTTTTAAAGTTCCCACAAAAAATCACAGAATCCCCGTGATAAAGATTTCAAGTCCGATGACGATCAGAATCGAGCCACCGAGGATCGAGGCCTTTCCGGCAAGCATCGTACCGAATTTTCTGCCGATCAAAAGGCCGCCGACGCAGATGGCAAAGGTAACGCCGCCGATCAGCAGGCACGCCACAATTGCCTGGAACGTCGTGTGCTCAGCGATGGTGAAGCCGACCGACAGCGCGTCGATCGAGGTCGCCACGCCTTGAACGAGCAGAGCCGCGAAGCCGATACTGCCCGCGCAGCAATCCTCCTCACCCTTGCAACGAATGCCCTCCACGAGCATCTTGCCGCCGATAAAGGCAAGCAGAGCGAGCGCAATCCAGGGAATCAGCTTTTCCAGTGCCTTGAAATATTGCAAAAAGGTGTGGACGCATACCCATCCGAGCAGAGGCATCAGGAACTGAAAAAACGAAAAGGTGCCTGCTACGAGCAACAGCTTTCGCTTTTTCATGCACGGCTCGCGCAGACCGTTGGCCAAGGAGACCGAAAAGGCGTCCATGGCAAGCCCCACACCGAGCAGAATACTTTCAAAGAAAAACATAAAATTCCACATCGTAAGACCTCATAGATTTTGAAAAAATAGGGACGCAGGCGTTCATTATAGCATACTTCTCCGTTTTTGTCAAGGAGAGAAGGATTTTTGCCTACATTCTCTTGCTTTTTTTGAAAAAGGGTGCTATAATATAAAATACTGTTTACCACATTGGTTTTATGATAAGGAGACTTATGCGCATGAACGATGTTTGGAATATCGCCCGCCGCTTTGCTGGCTCTGCCGAGATTGCTTCGATTACCCCGCTTGGCAACGGGCTCATCAATTATACCTATCTCGTAACGGGTACGGACGGCTCGCGCTATACGATGCAGCGTATCAATCAGAACGTATTTCGCGATCCCGATGCACTGATGCAAAATTTTGTCGGTGTGTGCCATTTTCTGGAGAAGAAGATCATCGCCGAAGGCGGAGATCCTGCACGAGAGTGCGTGCGTCCCGTTCCTACCGTGGACGGCAAGCCCTATTTTTACTCGGTCGAGGACGGCTATTGGCGCATGACCTGCTACGTAGAGGGTGTGGCCTACGATTCTCCCGACCGCGACGGTCTTTTGTACGAGGCTGCCTACGCCTTCGGACGCTTCCAGAGGCGCCTTGGCGACTATCCCGCCGCGACGCTTCACGAGACGATCCCGAATTTCCACCATACACCCACGCGTTATGCGGCCTTTGAGACCTCGCTCGCACGCAACGCCGCAGGGAGAGCCGCAAGCATGGGCGAGGAGATCGCCACGCTCCGGCGCCTTGCCCCGTACGCGACGGCCATCACCGCGAAGCTGGAGGACGGCACGCTGCCGCTCCGCGTAACGCACAACGACACGAAGCTCAACAACGTGCTGATGGATCCCGACACGGGGAAGGCAGTATGCGTGATCGATCTGGATACCGTTATGCCAGGCTCCTTGTTGTACGATTTCGGTGATGCGCTTCGCTTCGCGGGCAACCGTACGGCTGAGGACGATCCCGATCTCTCGCGCGTCGTGTTTGACCTCAACCGCTATGAGGAATACGTATCGGGCTTCCTCGCGGGTGTGGGCGATGCCATTACGGCCGAGGAGAAGGCACTTTTGCCCGTATCGGCGCTCGTCCTTACCTACGAGCAGGCGCTTCGCTTCATGACCGATTATCTGGACGGCGACGTGTACTATCAGCTCCGTTATCCCGCGCATAACTACGACCGTACCCGTGCGCAGATCCGCCTTGCCGAGGATATTCTCTCGAAGCTCGACGAGATGAAGGCGATTACCGAAAAATATTGAAAAATACAAAAAGTTATTGCTTTTTTCCTCTTTAAGGAGATAATGATGAGAGCACCGTTTCAAATACTTGCCATCCCTTATAAATACAAAGGCGAAGCACCGATATATTGCGTTTTACATCGTTCGGACTATGACCAGTGGCAATTCATTGCTGGAGGAGGAGAAGATAGCGAAACTCCAAAAGAAGCGGCTAAAAGAGAAATTTTGGAAGAAGGCGGAATTTCAATAACTAACATTATTGCATTAAAGTCAAAGTGCTATATTCCTGTAGAAAACTTTCCCAGAAGACACCTTTACGGTTGGCCTGATGATACGTACGTAATCCCTGAATATTCATTTGGCTTTGAGTGTATGGATGAACTTATCTTGTCGCACGAACACACAGAACTCGTTTGGCTTTCGTATGAAGAGGCAAGAGAAAAATTACAATGGGATTCCAATAAAACCGCTTTGTATGAACTGAATTGCATATTATCAAAATAACACGATGAGTGATCGGATAAAGCCAATGCCTCCCTTGTGTAAAGGGAGGTGGCACGCGAAGCGTGACGGAGGGATTGTCGTGCAAAGAAAACATAATAAAGATATCGTTTCGACAGCAAAAATGTTAAGAAAGAATATGACAAAAGAGGAAAAACGCCTTTGGTATGATTTTCTGCGCACCTATCCCATTCGCTTTTTGCGTCAAAAGGTACTTGGTAAATATATTGTTGACTTTTATTGTGCCGAAGCAAAACTTGTCATTGAGCTTGACGGTGCAGGACATGATACCGAAGCCGCTAAGGAATATGATAAAGAACGAACCGTATTTCTTGAAGAATATGGATTGAAAGTAATTAGAATACCAAACACGAAGATTAACAAAAGCTTTCAAAGTGTTTGTGAATATATTGACCGTACCGTAGAACAATCCCTCAGTCAGCTTCGCTGACAGCTCCCTTTACACAAGGGAGCCTTTTGTTTATCCGTTTGCTCAACCCGTAAAATGAAAGTTTCCACAAACCGATTGGTATGGTCTGTGGAAACTGTTTGCTTTGTGCTTGCCTCGACAAGAGCGTTTCTTGATTTCATTTTTTTATTTTATATAAGGCTTCCCTTTAAGAGGAAGCCTTGATAGATTGCCGATGATGAAAAACGAATTTAGAGATTATTCTGCGGTAATTCTTTTCTTTCGGAAGAGCAAGAGTGCCGCGCCGGAAAGACAGAGCGTGAGGAAGGCGGCGGTCATCGTGGAGAGGGAAGCGCCGCAACCCGTTTCCTCGGTGGGAGCGACCGTGGTGGTTTCTACGGGAGCCGCGGTGGTTTCGGGCTCACTTGGCTCACTCGGGGCGGTCGGCTCATTCGGCGTGACAGGCGGTGCGGGCGGCAACGGATCGAGCGAATCCATCCACGCCTCGATCTTCGGATAAAGCAGGTCGTAGCCCTTGCCCGTGGGATGCACGCAGTCGGCAATGTAGCTCTTGTCACTGGTTCCGATCTTCAGCTCATTGCAGAAATCGGTGTCATGATAGAGATCGAGATAAGGAATCTCCCATTTCTGGCATACCTTAATGGCTTCCTCCACGTAGCTGCCCCAGTTGGCAAGATTGCCTTCCGTAAGGCCTACGATGGGGAAGGTAATGATATAGCCGTAATTGGCATCGGGATAATTCGTTTTTACAGTATAGAACAGATGCTCAAGCGCACCTACGAAGGTGGTGCGGTTAAAGGTGGTTGGATCGTTGCTTGTGCTGATCGTGCCGATCGAAGCGTTGATCCACGCGTCGTTGATGCCGCCCCAGATCATGACGTAATCAAACTCCCGGTCAAGATGGTCGTTCATTTGGGTGACGAACTGCTTTTCGACGGCCTTGAGTGTGGTGATGCTCGCACCGTCGACGGCGGCGTTGACCCAATCCATGTCGTTGACGTCACCAATACGGCCTGCCCATGAGTGGTAGCGGGTACCGTCATCGCGGCTGGCGTGCGTGATCGAGTCCCCGAGGAAGAGCGCCGATCTTTGATAAAGGGAGAGGTTCGTCTTCGGCTCAAGGTACTGACCGTGATTGTTCAGCAGCGCGGGTCTTTCGTTTTCCCAGTATTCGTTGAAGTTCTTTTTGGTCAGCTTCTGGTTGATCGTAACCATATAGACGTTGGGGTAGAGGCGCGTGTCGTTGACACTCACGGCAGCCACGCCTGCGGGAACGGTGTAGGAATAAATGTCATAATAGCCGAAGGTATCGACCTTGGCGACACCTGCCGTGCTCGGCGTGATATCAGAGACGAGCGTGGCCGAGCTCTCGGTAGAATCCCAAGCCTTCATATGTACGTAGCTTCCCCAACAGATCGCGGGGCCGAAATAGACGACGTCACCGGGGTTGACGGCGATCTTTTTGGCGGGCGCGCGGCGGTTGAATTGATTGACGAGCTCTGTGCCGTTCGGAGCATCCGAATCGGCGGCCAACGCCGTGAGGGGAAATGTGGCGGCACACATGCAAAGAATGATACCAAAGCAGAGAGCGCGCAACCAAAGAGAGACTTTTTTCATGGTGATTCCTCCATAGATAATAAGGTATCGGGAATTGCTTGCTTTCATTATAGCAAAGGCGGCAGAATTTGTCAAGGGTACCTTACCAAACGAAGTCGAGAAGGAAAAAAGGCTTGACAAAAGCGGGCAAATATGATATAGTGTAAACGCATATCAGAATATCAAAAAAGGAAAATGAAAGTATGAAGATTTTAGTATTGAACGCAGGAAGCTCCTCGCTCAAGTATCAGCTTTTTGAGATGGAAAGCGGTGACATTCTGGCCAAAGGCGTTTGTGAACGCATCGGTGCAGGCGGTACGGTTACCCATAAGCGTCCCGGTGCCGACAATCTGGACAGAGAGCTCGATCTGCCCAACCACAGCGTTGCCCTCGAGACGGTTCTCGGCCTTCTGACCTCGGCCGAGCACGGCGTGATCGCATCGATCAAGGAGATCGACGCCGTAGGACACCGCGTGGTGCACGGCGGCGAGCAGCTGACCAAGTCCACTCGCGTGACCGAGAGTCTTATTCGCTATCTCGAGACCATCGTACCGCTCAATCCTCTGCACGGCCCGCCCGCCATTGCAGGCATGAACGCTTGCCTTGCCCTGATGCCCGACGTGCCGCAGGTGGCGGTCGTGGATACCTCGTTCTATGCGAATATTGAGGACTACCGCTTCGTTTATCCGATTCCTTACGAGTTTTACGAGCAGGATCACGTGCGCCGTTACGGCTTCCACGGAACCTCGCATCGCTATGTCAGCGAGCAGCTCGCGAAGATCCTCGGCAAGCCCTTGTCCGAGCTGAAGATCATCACCTGCCACCTTGGCAACGGCTCGTCGGTAACGGCCGTAGAGGGCGGCAAGGCGGTTGATACCTCGATGGGCTTCACGCCCCAGGAGGGCATCATCATGGGTACGCGTTCGGGTAGTTTGGATCCCACCGTTGTGACGTATCTCATGAAGGCCAAGGGTTACACCCCCGACGAGATGGAGAATATTCTCAACAAAAAGAGCGGACTGCTCGGCATATCGGGTCTTTCGAATGACTGCCGCAATCTGACGGCGGCCGCCGCCGAGGGCAATCCCCGTGCAACGCTTGCGCTTAAGATGCTGGCGAACAGCATCAAGCGGTATATCGGCTCGTACACAGCGGAAATGAACGGCCTCGACGCGCTCGTCTTTACAGCGGGTATCGGCGAGAACCAATGGAACGTTCGTCAGCTCGTCTGCGAGAACATGAGCTATCTCGGCATCGAGATCGACGAGGACAAGAACCGTAACTTTACCCGCGGCATTCCGTTCGATATTACGAAGGAGGGCGCTCGCGTAGCGACCTGGATCATTCCTACCGATGAGGAATATATGATCGCGATCGATACGCAGAGAATCGTCAACGAATAACACAACGCCCATAGACGGGCTTTCGTCTATGGGCGTTTTTTGAAGCGTCAGTCGACGCGGTTATGCTTTTGACCTGCCGCAAACGCGCGGATATTTTCGACGATCGTATCCAGACAGCGCACGCGCGCTTCATACGAGCCCCACGCCATGTGCGGCGTCAGACAGACGTTCGGGTGGTTGCGCAGCGCATGAAAGGGGTGTGTGTCGCCAAAGGGCTCTGCGCTGTATACGTCACAGCCAAAGCCGCCGATGTGACCCGACAAGACGGCGTCGGTCACGGCTTGCTCGTCGGTCACCGCGCCTCGCGCCACGTTGACGAGGATCACGCCTTCCTTCATCGAAGCGATCCGCTCGCGGTGGATCAGATTTCTCGTTGAATCGTTCAGCGGTGTGTGTAGCGTGATGAGGTCGGCCTCGCGGCAGAGCGTGTCGATATCGGCCGATTCGGGCGAGCCGTCCGCCGTTCGGCGGCAAACAAGCAGAGAACAGCCGAGGGCGCGGGCGACCTCACCGACACCGCGGCCGATGTTGCCGTAGCCGACGATGCCCCAGGTTTTGCCGGCCAGCTCGTGATAGACAGGAACGAGACAGTTGGCCATTCCACCGCGCGCATAATCGCCCGATCGCACGTGTGCGTCGTAAGTCGGAAGATGCGTTGCCAGCGAGAGCACGAGTGCGAGCGTGACCTGTACGACCGAGGGGGTCGAGTAGCCGGGTACGTTGCAGACAGCCACGCCGTGGGCGCGTGCCGCGTCAAGATCGACGTTGTCAAAGCCCGTCGCCGTCAGACAAACGAGACGAAGCGCGGGAACCGCATCGAAAACGGCGGCGTTCATTTTGATTTTATTGCCGATGACTACCTCGCAGTCTCCGATGCGGTCGATGACCTCGTCGGGTGCAGTGGCGGGATAAACGGTCAGATCGCCGAGGGCGCGGAGCGCGTCAAAGGAAAGATCGTTTCCCAGCGTGCCCGCATCGAGCATAACAAGCTTCATAGTATACCTCACAAGCAGTTGATACCGATAGTATAACATAAAAAAACGAAGAAAGCAAGAGAGGAAGAAAAAACCATGACGATCCGACAGGCAACCGAGGCTGATCTTTCGCGCATTTTGCAGATTTATTCCGATGCGCGGCAATTCATGCGGGAGCACGGCAATCCCGATCAGTGGGGCGACGGCTATCCGCCCGAGGCAATGATCCGCGAGGATATTGCGCGGGGCGACACTTACGTTTGCGTGGAGGGCGACGAGCTTCTTGGCGTCTTTTTCTACGCCGAGGGCAATGATCCGACCTATGCGGTGATCGAGAATGGCGCGTGGCTCAACGACGCCCCCTATGGCGTGATCCATCGTATCGCGGTGGCGGTGCGCGGTCGCGGCGTAGCCGCGTGCTGTCTCCAATACGGGGTGTCGCGGTGTGGCAATTTGAAGATCGATACCCACGAGAACAATCTGCCCATGCAACGAACGCTCGAAAAGAACGGCTTTGTCCGATGCGGAACAATTTATCTCGAAAACGGCGACGCCCGTGTGGCGTATCAAAAATCAACGCGGTAAGATTTCGGTAAATATAAAAAAACTATTGACATTCTGTTGATTTTCTGCTACAATAGCACTAAGAGAGGCAAGCGGTCTCTCTGACAAAACATATGAAAAGGAGTTTGTTATGAAAAAAGGTAAGCTGTTAGCCTTGCTGTCTGTACTTATGATCGCAGCCATGCTGCTTTCGTCCTGCGGCGCTGCCAAGAAGATTTCCAAAGTTTCTTCCTTTGAGAAGGTTCTGAACACGGAATACGATTCTTCGGCCGACGTTTATGAGACCGCCAAGGCACTCACCGAGCTGAACGACTATATCGTCGTCGATTCGAGTGACGAGTTCATTCTCTTGTCGAGCGCTACGAGCGAGGGAAAGCCCATTTACAAGGTATTTGCTTTCCGTACCGCTTCTGTCGTTCTGACGGTAGCCGACACGGAGGAAGCCGTTCACGTAGTAAGCGTGGACGACGATACGCCGATCTTTGTGGTTTCGAAGACTGCAGAGCAGAAGACGACCCATACTGCATACGATGCCAAGGGCTCGGAGCTGGTGACGACGAAATATCTGCCCGAAGAGCCCGCGATGTTTGCCGATCTCGTTCTGTATGCCAATGTTTTGTACGATGTGGCTGACGACGGCAAGCTGACCAAGTCTGCCGATCTGCCCGAGCATCTGGAGCTGGATGCCCCCTACACCTGGAACGACAACTATTTGTATTTCTTCACCGCCAATGACGCCGTCTTGGTCTTTGACCGTGATCTTCATTTCGTATCCTCCTGGTACGCACCCTCTGCGGCCGACGAAGTAACCGGTTCGGTTCTGGAGGATGGAAACGTGCTCGTGCAGTACAGCATCGTGCTGGATTCTTATGCCGAGGAGTACGATTATTACGAGTCCGATGACGAGGGTAATATCGTGAAATACGATCTCGTGACCATGCTGCTCAACGCAAAGAACGGTAAGACCAAGGATCTCGATGTCAACTATGTGATTTCGAGTGCCATTTCCGTAACCGAATGGAACCGCTATGCGGATGTCGAGGATTACTTTGCCGACGGCGTGGAGAACATCGCTTGGATTTACCCGATCGTGGATCAGAAGATCGACGAAACGGCTGCTGCCATGGACGTCGTGCTGCTCGACAACAACGGTAAGACTGTGAAGTCGATCAAGCTTGCCGATGCACAGGCTGCAATGCTGCCTGAAATCGTTGCTGAGGACGTCTACTTGGTTTCGACGCTGTACGGCCAGGTTCTGACGGACGCCAAGGGCGAGATCCTGCAGACCATCAACAACGGCAGCATGTACATTGTTGACGGCTACGTCGTTGGTCAAAGAGCAATCTATGACCTTGGAATGAACAAGGTATACGACCTGCTTGAGAACGATGCTACGGTTGCTACCGTGATCGACGATACCATTTTCATCATGAAGGGTGAGGATACCGCTCTTGCCTACGAAGTGATCACGCTTCGCGACGGTGAGCAGAAGACGATCTGCAACTTCTCTGCAGAGGGTCATTCGACGGTATTCTTTACGATCGACAACGCCGATTGCTACGCTCTGCTCAATACGTCTACGGGTGAGTACACGTACTACAACGCTGCCGGCAAGGAGCTTGTTAAGAGCAAGAGCCTGCTGACCGCAGTTTCCGGCTCCGAGGAGCACGGTGTGGTTGTCCTGACCGGTGTAGAGACGACCGGTCTGCTCTTCTACGCATTTGCTGACTGATTGTCAATGACAACATAAAAAAGGCCGCCGAGCAATCGGCGGCCTTGCTTTTTCTTTTGAAAGCTTTCAAAGAGCGCGAGGGGCTTTTGAAAAGCCCCTCACAACACATTTTTATTTTTTCAGCGCCTCGTCGATCGCGTGTGCAGCGACCTTTCCTGCGCCCATGGCGGAAATGACGGTAGCAGCACCCGTGACGGCGTCACCGCCGGCGTAAACGCCCTCTCGCGAGGTCAGACCGTCCTCGTTGACGATGATTCCGCCGCGCGCGCCTACTTCAAGTCCTGCAGTCGTAGACTTGATCAGGGGATTGGGCGACGTACCGATCGACATAACGACGGTGTCTACGGGGAGCTCAAACTCGGAGCCGGGGATCTCAACGGGGCGGCGACGGCCGCGCGCGTCGGGCTCGCCGAGCTCCATGCGAATGCAACGCATGCCCGTGACAAAGCCGTTTTTCGGGTCGCGCGGATCGTTCGGATTCTGATAGCCGAGGATCTCCAGAGGATTACAGAGCAGGCAAAATTCGATGCCCTCCTCCTTGGCATGCTCGACCTCCTCGCGGCGTGCGGGGAGCTCCTCCATCGAGCGACGGTAAACGATCGAGACCTTTTCCGCGCCCAAACGAAGCGCCGTTCTCGCGGCATCCATGGCGACGTTGCCACCGCCAACCACGGCGACACGTCCACCCTTCATGACGGGCGTTGCCGCGTCGGAACGGTAGGCCTTCATCAGATTGCTTCTTGTTAAAAATTCGTTGGCAGAGTAAACGCCCTTGAGCGATTCGCCGGGAATCCCCATAAAGTTGGGTAGACCTGCGCCCGAGCCGATGAATACGGCCTCGAAGCCCATCTCAAAGAGCTCGTCGACGGTCAACGTTTTGCCGATGACGACGTTGGTTTCGATCGATACACCGAGGGCTTTCAGCGTCTCGACCTCGCGCGCCACGATGGCCTTGGGGAGACGGAACTCAGGAATACCGTAGACGAGCACACCGCCTGCCGTATGCAGGGCCTCGTAGACGGTGACGTCGTAGCCCTTCTTTGCGAGGTCACCCGCGCAGGTCAGACCCGAGGGGCCCGAGCCGACGATGGCGACACGGTGTCCGTTTTTCGCAGGGGGTGTCGGCGCTTCGGTCGAGAAGGTGTTGTGCCAATCGGCGACGAAGCGCTCGAGGCGGCCGATGCCGACCGATTCGCCCTTGATGCCGCGCACGCACTTGGATTCACACTGCGTTTCCTGTGGGCAGACGCGCCCGCAAACGGCGGGTAGGGAGGAGGATTCGGTGATGATGGCATACGCGCCCTCAAAATCGCCCTCGCGGATCTTTTCGATGAACGCGGGAATGCGGATCTTGACGGGACAGCCCTCGACGCAGGGCATATTTTTGCAGTTCAGGCAACGCATGGCCTCGTCGATGGCAGTTTCCTCGTCGTAGCCGATGGCGACCTCGTCAAAATTATGCGCGCGGACGGCGGGATCCTGCGTAGGCATAGGGTTGCGGGTCGGTGTCATGTTGGCCTTTGCCATATCAGTGTACCTCCTTTCCAAAGAGGTTGCAGGTTGCCTCGTGGGCATGTCGCTCGAAATCGGCGTACATTCTGCCGCGCGACATCGCCTCGTCAAAGTCAATTTCATAGCCGTTGAAATCGGGTCCGTCGACGCATGCAAACTTGGTAACGCGCTCACCGCCCTTATGGAGTGTCAGGCGACAGCCGCCGCACATGCCCGTGCCGTCGATCATGACGGGGTTCATCGAAACGGTGACGGGTGTGCCGAAGGGGCGCGCAGTTGCCACCACGAATTTCATCATGATGAGCGGACCAATGGTGATGATCATATCAAAGGTCTCGCCCGCTTCCAGCATTTCCTTGAGGGGAAGCGTGACGTTGCCGTGACGGCCGTACGAGCCATCGTCGGTCATAACGACGAGACGGTCGGAGCAGGCGCGGAATTCGTCCTCGAGAATGAGCAGGTCACGGTTACGGAAGCCAACGATGCTCGTCACCTCCGCGCCCATGGCGTGGAGTGCCTCGGCAATCGGCATGGCGATCGCACAACCGACACCGCCTCCCACGATACAAACCCTTTTGAGTCCGTCGAGATGTGTAGCCGTGCCGAGCGGGCCGACAAAATCCTGCAGAGAGTCGCCCTCCGCTTTGTACGAGAGCGCCTTGGTGGTTGCGCCGACGATCTGGTAGATGATTTTCACCGTCCCGCGCACGGGATCGGTGCCCGCAACAGTCAGCGGAATACGCTCACCGTTTTCATCGACGCGCAGAATGATAAACTGACCGGGGCGCGCCTTCTTCGCTACGAGGGGGGCCTCGATCTGCAGCTGAACCACAGTGGGGTTCAGGATCTTTTTTTCAACGATTCTGTACATAATGTGCTACCTTCGTAAACGTATGGATTAAGAGATCAGTTCGGAAAAATCACGGATATAGCCGTCGGCAACGGCGCGAATGGCCGCCTCGTCGTCGCGCGAGGAGTCGTCGTATACGCCGATGACCCGCATGCCCGCCTCTTTTGCCGTTTTGTCGGCGTTGACGTTATCGTCAAGAAAGACCACATCCTCCACGGTGACGCCCATTTTCTCGGCTGCCATACGGTAAATCGCGGGGTCGGACTTGCTCGTGCCGAAGTCGTTGCACGACCAGACGTTCGTAAAGAGATCATAGATGCCGAGCCGCTTGAGACAGGGATCGAGCATCAGGTGTGGGCTGGCCGTCAGCACGTTCAGGTCAGCGCCCTCTGCCTTAAGGCGGCGAAGCACGTCAATGACGTGGGGCTTGGCCTCTACGTGGTTGGCGTATTCGTATTCGGCGTAGGCGTTCATTTTCTCAATGATCTGCTCCTCGGGGAGCGGGACGCCGAGCGTGACGTAATATTTTGCCGTATGGACGTAGCCGAGCGGCGTGATGATCCGCACGATGTCGTCACCGTAGGAAACGTTGTATTCGTCAAGGATTCGGAGCATGACCGAGATAAAGGTGGGCATGGAATCGACGAGTGTGCCGTCAAAATCAAACAGATAGTGTTTCATTGGTTACCTCTTTAATAAAAAAGCTTAAAATTCATTATATCACACGAGGACAAAAATGTCAACGGTGCGACCTTATTTTTGCCCAAAAAAACGGGGAGCGGAAAAAAATTGCGCCAAAAAATGTGAATTTTTTTATATATCTATTGCCAAAAAGCAATTTTTTCTGTATAATTTTTTTAACCTACGAAGGAGGTGAACCTTTATGTTAGAGATAAAAAACCTAACGAAAATTTATCGCTCGAAAACGGGCGAGGAGGTGCGTGCGCTTGATAACGTCAGCATTTCCTTCCCTGAATCGGGTATGATCTTTATCCTGGGTAAGTCGGGAAGCGGTAAGTCGACGCTGCTCAACGTCATGGGCGGTCTGGACAGCTACGATGAGGGCGAATTTGTCATCAAGGGCAAATCGTCCAAGGATTTCGGCGGCTCGGACTTCGACGCCTACCGCAATACCTTTATCGGCTTTATTTTCCAGGAATACAACGTGCTCGACGACTTTACCGTCGGCGCGAACATCGGCCTCGCCCTCGAGCTGCAGGGTAAGAAGGCTACAACCGAGAAGATCAATGAGATCCTCTCGCAGGTCGACCTTCTGAATTTTGCCAAGAGAAAGCCCAACGAGCTTTCGGGCGGTCAAAAGCAGAGAGTGGCGATCGCGCGTGCCCTCGTCAAAGAGCCGCAGATCATTATGGCCGACGAGCCGACGGGTGCGCTTGACTCAAACACGGGCAAGCAGATCTTCGATACGCTCAAGGAGCTTTCGCGCGAGAAGCTTGTGCTTATCGTTTCGCACGACCGCGACTTTGCTGAGCGCTACGCCGACCGTATCATCGAGCTGTCGGACGGCCGCATTATTTCCGATGTGACCAAGCACGAGCATCAGAGTGAAAAGCTCAGCGAGGGCGTTGACCGAATCAATCGCCATATTTTCCGCATCAAGGGCGGCTACCGCTTGACGGCGGCCGATCTCGAGATGATCAATGCGTATCTCGCAGAGAACAGCGCGGACGTGATCCTGTCGGGTGACGGCCGTGTCAATGAGGAGCTTCGCTCGGCGGCTGGCATCAGCGAAAAGGGCTCGACCTCGGTCTTTGAAGGAACCGACGCTACGTCCGATTATGAGCTGAAGCAGTACGAGAAGAAGGATTCCAAGTTTATCCGCTCCCGTCTACCGATGAAGAATGCGATCCGTATCGGCGGAAGCGGTCTGAAGCATAAGAAATTCCGACTCGTGATGACGATCCTTCTGTCGCTGGTCGCCTTTGCGCTGTTCGGCTTTGCCGATACCGCGGCGGGCTACGATAAGATCACGGCAACGGTGGAATCGATCATAGACTCCAACGTCAAGAATGCCTCGCTGACGGTCGGTGTTCGTCATACCTATCATAATGATGACGGCGACTCCCGTAGCTATTATCAGGATGCGCTCCTGAACGATGCCGATATCGAATGGCTGCGCAACCAGACGGGTATGGATTTCGTTCCTGTTTATACGGGCTCGCTTTACGGTGACGGTGGTTTTTCGGTCTCTTCGATGATGAAGCAGTACGAGAGCAACGAAGTATATACCGCCAAGATGGCCGGCCTTGTGGCGATGAATGAGGAATCGCTCGCCAAAACGGGCTTTGCGGTAACGGGACGCTTGCCCGCAGCCAAGGGTGAGATCGCCATTACCGAGCTGATGTACCGTCAGTTCAATGAATACGGCTTTACGAATACGAGCTTCCGCGAAGAGGTCGCTGCCGACTCGTTGAAGATGGATGACAGCGCGGACGGCATTCTCGGCAAGCATATTACGTTGAGCAGCAGAGCCGCCGGTCACGATATGGGCAATACAAACGAGGATCCGTATACCTTCGTGATCGTCGGTGTGATCGATACGGGCTTTGATTACGAGCGTTACGGCTCCTTCCTGCCCGAGGATAACACCAACACGAGCAAGCCTGTGGTTGAGGAAGAGAGCAATGCGCTGACCGAGATGGTTTTGATGGCCGAGCTGCAAAGTGAGCTTGGCTATGGCTTCCACTCGCTCGGCTTCGTGGTGCGTGAAGCGGTGGATACGCTTTCGGCAATGAATATGTCGATCTCGCGTGATCTTGGTACTTCCATGAGCGCCTGGAACAGCGAGATGTACGTTGCCGTGAAGACCCCCGCGTCTACGGGCACCTCGGAGAGCTCCTCGGGTGTGAGTATCGGTGTCGTGGGCGGCAGCGATAAGAGTGGTGTCGTTTCGGACGTGGTGATCATGGGCGGTGACGCCTCGGGTGAAAGAATTACTCGAGTTGCAAGGAGTGCGGCTTTGTCCAAGCTGCAGGTGACCTGGATCGACGGTACGTCCCGTACGACGCTGGGAGCCAACGAGGTCGTAATTCCTTCCAATCTGATTACCAACCAGTTCCCGAGCTCGGTCACCCAAGCGGTGGATACCGAGGCCTTTGCTACACTCGTGACCGACGCTTACGGTACGGAGGGCTGGAATATGACCTATCCGTCCCAAAGCTACCGTGACCGTTTGTATACGGCAGCTACGGTTGATTACATCAACGATGCGGTGGACGGAGCCGACGCCACGTTGCTCGAGCAGCTCTTTGATACCCTTTTTGATAGGGAAGCGGATGGCGATCCCTCGCAATATTCCGGTGACAAAAAGGACTATGTGAAGGAAAAATGGAAAACGAAGTGGCAGAACGGTGCGGAGCCGTGGGCACCGATGGACGGCTTTGACGACTATTGGACCGTTTGCGAAAGAGCCAATGCAACGGCTTATTCGTTCTATCTTGACTGCTACGGCATAGAGATTCCGACCACGTTTTCCCCTGAGACACAGGCACAGATCAAGGCTTACATGATGAGCTACGTTTCGTCGTTCCTCGAGCGTGTCAGCGAGGAAAATCCCGACTATACGATAAACAAATCGGATATTACCGAGCGGCTTCGCATGATCGAAGGCATGCATATGATATACGACGAAGGCCTGTGGCAGAATCAGGACTTTATCGATCTGATGCTGAGCTATGATGACGGTGGCTATATCTCGCCGACCGAGTGGAACAACATCACGAGCGACGCAGAGAAGCAGGCGCGCGTGAGAATGTTTTATCAAGAGTGGTATCTCGGCAATTCCGAGCTCGGCTACGATACGAATGCCTTTGGCGGTAAGTCGGGCCGTGAGATCAACAATGCGTCGGAGGAGCTTTTCCTTGTCCTGGCGGATATCGATTTCGATGCTCTGCTCTCCCAGATAACCCTTGAGCATATGGTACAGAGCTATATGGATGGAAGCACGACCTCGAAGGGCATCCTTCCGTATGTCATCGTCGGTTATTACGATTCGAACGCTTATCCGCACGGCGACCTGTTGGTCAGCGACACCTTGATGACGACCTACGAGGCATGGGCCGAGGAGCAGGCGAAGAACGGCGGCTATTATGAGGATGTTGCCGAGCACGAGGACGGTCAGTGGTCCTTCGTGATCGCACCGATGCCGACCGATCACGACACGCTCCTGAAGCTCGTAGAAATGAACTACGACGAAACGGGCGATCTTCGCTTCGAGCTGCGGAACTCCGTCATGGACACGCTCGGATCGTTTAACGACTTTATCGAAGATGGCGCCAAGATCTTCCTTTACATCGGTATCGGCTTTGCCGTTTTCTCGGCGCTCTTGCTGATGAACTTCATCGCGACCTCGATCTCGTATAAGAAGAGAGAGATCGGTGTGCTCCGCGCGGTCGGTGCACGCTCGTCCGACGTGTTCAAGATCTTCTTCTCCGAGGCGCTGATCATTGCGGCGATCAACTTCATCCTTTCCGTCATTGCGGTGATCGTGGCGATCTTCTTCGCCAACAACTGGATGCGGAATTCGGGCATCAACGTCACACTCCTGACCTTCGGTATCCGTCAGATCATTTTGATGATGCTCGTCAGCGTGGGCGTCGCCCTGCTCGCAAGCTTCTTGCCTGTCTATAACATCGCAAGACGCAAGCCGATCGATGCGATTCGCGATAAGTAAGCTTTTGTGAGAATTTTTTGTGGGAGCTTTTTGAAAAAAGCTCCCACACCCTCAAAAACTTTTAAGAATTTTATTTTATAGCATGTAATTCCTTCCCGTTCTACGGAAGACAACGTCCCCAAAGCCGGGCCCCAACTCCCAGCTTTGGGGCGTTTTGTTTTTATGGACAGTCGAGGACATCTTTCCCTACAAGAGAAAAAAGAAAAGTGTTTCATTTACCGCTCTATATAAAACAAAACGCCCGCGCGTTGGGAAATTGGAGCCCAATGCGCGGAATGGTGCCTTCCGTAGAAAATAAACGGAACGCACGGTATCAAAATAATGTCAGGGAAGTTTTTGGGGCGTTTGAGGGGCTTTTTTCAAAAAACCCCTCAAGAAATACAATAACACGAACTAATTTTTCACCACCACACACTCGCTGATCCCATAATAAGCCATCGCGGCCAGAACGTTGCGGTCGAGGCGCTCGCCGCAGACGGCGAGGGGAACGGCGGGGGGACAGCCGACGGTTGCCAGCGCGAGGATACGTCCCTCGGCGCGGGACAGGGGAAGCGTCTCGTGCGGAGAGAAGGTGGCTTCTCTGGGCGAGAGCACGCGTTCGGGAAGGGTGAAAACGGGCGGCTTTTCTGTAATCGGCGCGCGGCGCGAGATGACGCACAGCGCCTGCTCAAGGCGCCCAAGCTCCTGCTCGCCGTTTTCGGGCGAGAGCATCATGACCAGAAAATCACGATCGGCAAATTCGACCTCCATGCCACGCTCCGAGAGCAGGCAGGCAAGAGCCTTGCCCTCGTAGCCATAGGCTTTCGCATCGATCGTCAGCTTGAGGGGCTCGTCACCGAGGAAGGAATAGCCGTGTGCCACAAGGCGCGCACGGCATCGCTCGGCACGACGGACGGCTTCGGACAGACGGGATGCGTAATCCTTGTCCAAGATGCGGTTGAGTGCATCGAGCGATTGCAAAATCAAATAGGATGGGCTCGTCGAGCCGAAGAGCGCAAGCGCCTGCTTGGCCTGCTCGCAAAAGCAGGTCGGGGCATGATACGACACGTGCAGATAGGCCGCGCCCGTGAGGGCGGGGAGCGTTTTGTGCGCCGAGTCGCAGCACACGTCCGCGCCGAGGTCGATCGGATGCTCGGAGGGCGTGAGAAATTTCAAATATGCGCCGTGCGCGTTGTCAACGAGAAGGAGCACGCCGTGGCGGTGACAAACGGCGGCCAGCGCACGAATGTCGGCGCGGTAGCCGAGATAATCGGGACTCGTCAGATAGACCGCGGCGGGGGGCTCGTCCATGCCTGCAAGCACAGTCTCCAGCGTGTCGGCCGTCGGCACGCAGGAAAGGTATGATGGCGCGTCGGCGGTCAGCCAACGCACGTCGGCGTCGGTCAGCGCGACAGCCGACAAAAAGGCCTTGTGCGCATTGCGTGCCGCAAGAATCAAGGGCGCTTTGCCCACCGAGTGGGCGTACAGAACGGTCAGATAGACCATCGCGCGAATGGCGAGCGAGGAGCCCTCGGTCGAATAAAAGGTGTGCGCGCCGAACAGAGAGGACGCATTTTGCTCACTTTCACGAATGATGCCATCGGCCTCATAGAGGCTGTCCGCACCCGTGATCTCGGTCAGATCGAGGGATTCACAGCCGAGCACCGATGTGCCCTTGTGGCCGGGCATGTGCAGACGCACACCGCCGCGCGCGGCATAGTCGCGCACGAAATCGCAGATCGGCGTTTTCATGCGTCGTCCTCGCCGAGCGAGTCGCGGAGCGCGAGCATGATGGCGCACTCCATTCTCTTGCGAAAGAGCTCACAGCCGTAGCGGTAAATACCCGTGACCTTGCCGGTCGCGTGGTATGCGTTGGCGGCACAGCCGCCCGAGCAGTAAAGGCGAGCCCAGCAGTCGCGGCATTCGGGACGCGTGTAAACGTTGCAGGCGGCAAATTCGTCCTGCATCGGGGTGTTGGTCACGCCGTCATAGACGTTGCCGAGCAAAAATTTCTCGTCGCCCACGAACTGGTGGCAGGGATAGAGATCTCCCCACGGCGTGACGGCCATGTATTCGGTGCCCGAGCCACAGCCCGAGATGCGCTTGTAGATG
>CAYULZ010000005.1:0-25921 GCA_964445865.1 uncultured Lachnospiraceae bacterium
TTTGCGGGAATCTTGCGGCAACGGTCAAACTCGTCCCAAGAGACCAGAAGCTTTGCCTTTTTGCCCTTTTTCTGCAGTGCCTTTACTACGAAAAGAGGGGTGGCAAAGTCACGGAAGTTTCCAATGTGAACCGAGCCCGAGGGGCTGACGCCTGCGGCACAGACGTAGGTATCCTTTTCGGGGTTGCGCTCAATGATCTTCTGCGCAATTTCTTCAGACCAATGCATGATAGTGCTCCTTTATTGTAGAAATTCTATATCAAATTAATATTATATCACGAGTTATCGGATTTGTCAAGAAAGAGCGCAAAGGATTTCTTTTTATTTCGCAAAAAGCAACGGGGCGGCCGAAGCCCCCCCGTGGGGTTAGTTAGGACACGGAGGACCGTCCTCTATGTTCTTCTTGTACAAAACCTCTTTACAAACGATTTGCAAAATATCTCCCGACGCAAACAGTATCTTTGTTTCCAAAAAATCATCATACGAAGGGATTTCTCTCCCAAAAAGAGTTGTATTTTCCCATTGGCTTATCAATTTTGCAGATAGCTCTCTTTTGTTAGATTCGATATACTCCCAATCCAAAACACGAGCACTGTCAATTCCCCAAAAATTACAACTGGTCATTTGAAAACTCTTTACATCAATAAATTGTATGGAGTATTGATCATTTGATTTGTCAAAAGGTTGAAACATAAGTGTCAATTTTTGAGATACACGATCAAAAAACATAGATATTAAATGATCATCATGAATGTAAACACTATTAGAATTAATTATTCTACCGTTCGCCTCATTAATAAGCATAGAATTAGCCTCCAAAATACATGCTATTGGAAACACAGGGGGCGGTTCTCTGTGCCCCCTATACACCTCGACGTTACAATTTCATTTTATCATATGCAAAATTATTTGTCAACATTTTTTCAGGGCACGAGGGACGGCCTATATGAACCTGTGTAGTGTCGTCTCGTTGCAATTTCGTAGGGGCGACCATTGGTCGTCCGCAAAAAGGAAACGTATATCCACCGCCAAACGGCGAGAAAAAACCGCCTCGTGGCGGCGGGAGCAAGCCCCCGCCCTACAAGGTTAAAAAAAGAACCAAACATTCATGTTCTAAACCCACCAGCCGAAGGGGCGGCAGTTGCCCCTTCGGCGTTCGGCTTGCAAAAAGAAAAGAACCCCGACGGCCATAAAAGGCCGTCGGGAGCGCAGCGGGGTCAAGGGGCAACGCCCCTTGTTTGCTTCTTGCGAGCGTTCTTGTCAAATGACAAGAATGCGATATTCGACAAGCAAAGATACTTTCTTTCCTCGCCGAAAACGGCTTACTAACCCCTCATCCGCTTTTTCTTTGCCGACCGTAGGGCGCAAAGAAAGCTCGCAAAGAAACGCCCTTGGGAATTTCGCGCTCTGCGGAGCGCGACGAGGCTGCGCGCCTCGACCGCGCGAGCCTTTGAAAAGGCTCGACCGAAACTTTTTTGCGCTGCCGCCGAGTAGCCGTGAAGGTTAATGGCGCGCGTACAAATCCACGTAATACACGCCCCCATGCTCGCGGCAAAAGGATGCAATTTTCTCGTCCGTGCCAAACCCAACGAAGGGTGTCCCCGCCGCCGCGGCAAATACGAGTGCGTGCAAGCGCATGGCACATACCGCCTCACAGTGTGCAAAGAGCCCTACCAAATCCGATGCACCAACGCCCTGTAGGTGCACACCGCCCAATGCGCGGCAAAGCCGATCGGTCAAGGCACTGTCCTCGTGCGGATACATAGCCACAAACACCAGGGTGTACCCTTCACCACGCAATTGGCAGAGCCACTGATGCATCGCGCGCAGCACGCCGCGCGCAGCGCCGCCCTTAACGGCGACCGCCACCGTGCCCTTGCCGCCTCTTATGCCAAATCGGTCAAGCAAATACGCGATCCGCGACGGCTCGGCAGGCGGCGTCGTGAGCGCCAGATCGTCCTCCCCGACGGGAGCAATCGAGCTTGTTCGCATCATGCTTGCGGCCGTCTGCCACGAACAGCCGTCGCGCAGTCCCACGTATCGACAGCGCGAGAGCACCTGCGAAACCGCCCGCTCGCTGTCGCGGTGCGTCAGGGCACCGATACCGTTCCCCCACAGCTCGCAAGGGACGCCGTGCTTTTGCGCATAGCGAAGAATCCAGAGATAATAAGCAAGCGAGCGGCGACTCGTGGCATCCTGTAGCAATGTGCCACCCCCAAAAACCACGACCTCGGCACGGCGAATGGCGCGCATCACGGTGAATACTGATCGCCGCGGCAGGCAGGGGACGCCGAAGTGCCACGCGTCTCGCCTTCCGTTTCGCGTCAACGCCGTGATCCCCCGCCCCGCAAAGCATGTCCTTGCACGGCGAACGGCGGCACGAAGTAGGGCGTCGTCCCCCACATTACCATAGCCGTAATAGCCACAAAGCAAGATCTGTCCGCCATCGTAAGAAGCTCGCACCCGCGCCTGCGTGTAAAAGGCTTCAACCTCGGCCACCATGCGATCGGCACTCTGCGCCTGCTCGACGTAACGCCGCAGAGCGGCACCGCGAGCCAGGCGTTCGCGGTCTCCCAAGCGGTAAAGCATGTGAATGGCCGCGTACAGCTTGTCCGCGGTCATCGTCCCACGTCCGCGAGCGCAGAAATTCTCCCGTGCGGCCAGCGGCGTATTTTCCTCGTTCAACACGCCAAAAAAGCCCTCGTCGCCCCCAAGGATCACGCATCGACCGCACGCCATGGCCTCAAGCGCCGCACGCGACACGCCGACGAACACGTCGCATTCGTGCAAGAGACGGCGCGGATCACCGACATGCCCCGTCACCCCGATACGTGCGCCGCTTTCCTCGCGCACGCGCTTCGCCTCGCGCGCGATCTCGCGGTAGGCGTTACCGCCTCCCGCAATCGTGATCACGAGCCCCGGGATCTCGCGATGAAGCCGCGGTGCCAATGCGCAAAGCAAGCGCGCCGCCGAAGCGCAATCCTTATCCATGCGGCTCATACAAAAAATGCGGAGCCCCTCGCTTCGCGGCTTGCGGCGCACGGGCAAAAAATGCTCGGTATCGACACCGTTCCGAATCACTGCGATCTGGGAGGAATCCAAGCCGTAGCGCACGCAAAGTCCGTGTGCGATGTCCTCGCTGACAGCGGCGGTGGCATAGCCCCACCGCGAAAATCGCCGACGAAGCCACGAGGTCGAAAAATCGGCATGTGCGGACGTAACGAAGCAAAGCCCGCGCCGCCGCGCCATTTCCGCAACCAAAAATGCGGGGATCCGTGCGTGGGCGTGTACGACGTCAAAGGACTCGCCGTCCAACAGCTGCACCAGTGCGCGTTTTGCCGCGAGCAGTTGATCGGAACGCAAGGAATGAAGCGGAATGCGAACATGCCGCACGCCCAAGGCACACAGACGCTCGACCATGCGCCCGCCCGACGAGGCCACGACGACCTCGTGTCCACACGTGCAAAGCCCCCTCGCAAGCGTCAGAAGATGCGTCTCCGCGCCCCCTGCGTTCATCGCATTCGTCAGCATCAGAATTTTCATAGTTTCCCCTTCCCGTTTTTACGTCCGCGCCTGTACCCCCTCGAAGCGAATGACGGTCAGCGAACGCTCCCCCGACGAGATCCTCTTGGGGATCCCCGTCTCGGCCTCGCGCAAAACCTCGTATACGCAATCGCCCTCCGTGATCTCGGCGTATTCCAGCGAAAGCCCCTCCCACTCGGTATCGCACACGTAGCAAAGCTTGCCCGCGGCGCACAAAAGCGAAGCTGTCTCCCACCACTCGCCAGCCCCAACCGACGACGTACGAAGCCCATCACGCAAGAGAATCAACGACTCTCCCTCTCGCACAAGCTCGATACCCGCCAGAGACGGTGGCGCAAGCAAGCGCAGAGAGGAAAGCGTTAATACGCCATCCGTCCGTGTCGTCTCGGCCTCAGCGTAAACGGTTACCCCGCCGCGCTCGAAGCGGATCTCGGCGCGAAAGGGACTCTCGCGATAGTCGGCGGTCAAGCGCCCGCACGGACGGCAACCGACCAGTAACGTGAGCAACAGAAGCACCAACGCCATATTTCGTAGTATTTTCATAGTTTTCCCACCTTTTCCATATTTTATGTCATGTCTAAAAATATGAAAAAATTTGTCTTAAAATACGCGTTTGCTCTTGAAAAAGGACAAATCTTGTGATAAAATACAGATATTGTATATTCCAACAAGGAGGACAGCGGCATGCAGGTAATCTACGAGAAAAAAAGCAACGATTTTTACTGTCGGGATTCCCGAAAAAAAGGAAAAACGCTTGGCTATATTGCGCACCTGCATCACTACATCGAGCTGGCCTTCGTCATGAGTGGAAAGACCAGAGTCTGGGTAGACAATCAGGTCTACGAGATCGGTGCGGGCGATATCATCGTCATCTTCCCCAATCAGGTTCACCGCTTTGAAACGCTCGAGCGCGAGCAATACATTCTGCTTCAATTCAACCCCGATATGCTCCTCGAGTACACCCACAAATTCACCTCCTTCGTCCCCACCACTAACCTCTTGTCAGGGGCGGCAAGCGATCCCCAGCTCAAGACTCTGATCGAAAGCATTTCGGACACCTATTACCGCGACGAGAATTACAAGGATATGATCCTGCACGGCTACCTTTTGAGCTTTTTCGGTCTTTTACTTCGCCGTATGACGCTCACCGACGTCCCCCCGTGCGACTACCACGTCCTTGGCACGATCCTCAACTACTGCATCACCAATTCCGAAAAGGAGCTCTCTCTTTCGATTCTCGAGCGCGATCTGCACATCAGCAAATACTACATTTCGCACATCATGAGCGCCAAGCTCCACATCGGCTTCAACGAATACGTCAATTCCCTGCGCGTCTCCAACGCCTGCAAGCATCTGCGAAAGAGTGACCGCCCAATCACCGAAATCAGCGAGCTCGTCGGCTTCAATACGCTTCGCACCTTCAACCGCGCCTTTCATAAGCAAATGGGCATGACGCCGCGCGAATACCGCTTGAGCCACACCCCCTCCACGTAACAAAAAAGCTGTCAAGTCGCAAGACTTGACAGCTTTTTTGGCTTTATACGTTCACGGCTCGGTAAGCCCGACCGTCGAGGGAATAAAAGGTAAAGGTGCGGTTTTCGTAGATCAGGTAGCTTTTCACCGAGCCCTCCTTCGGGATCGAGACCGAGCCCGGATTCAGGTAGAGGTTGCCGTCGCCAAAGGGCGTGGCCGCGGGCACGTGCGTGTGTCCGTGGAGCAGAATATCTCCCGCCTTCAGAGGCGGCAGAGCGTCCAGATGAAATTTATGGCCGTGTGTCACAAACAGGTTGATCCCGTCGACCGAAAGAAACGCGTAACCCGCGAGGATCGGGAAGGTAAGCACCATCTGATCCACCTCGGTATCACAGTTGCCGCGCACACACAAAAGCTCGTCGCCCACACCGTTCAATAACTCGATCACGCGCTTCGGCGCGTAGCCTGCGGGCAGATCGTTGCGCGGACCGTGATATAAAAGATCTCCGAGCAGGATCAGCCGCTCGGCGCCCGAGGCACGGTAGGCCGCGAGCAAAGCCTCCGTTGTGCACGCATCACCGTGCAGATCCGATGCGATCATCCACTTACTCATCGTACACACCCGTCCCCGTCGATCAGATATTTTTCGGTCGTCAGCGCCGCAAGCCCCATCGGGCCGCGCACGTGCAGCTTCTGGGTGGAGATACCGATCTCCGCGCCGAAGCCAAATTCCCCGCCGTCGGTGAAGCGGGTCGAGGCGTTAACGTACACCGCGGCCGAATTGACCTCGCGCTGAAAGCGCGCGCCGTGCTCGGCATCGGCCGTCACGATGGCCTCGCTGTGTCCCGTGCTGTAATGGTTAATATGCGTGATCGCGTCGGACAGCGTATCCACCACGCGAACGGCAAGAATATAATCGTTATATTCGGTGAAAAAGTCCTCCTCGGTGGCCTCAAGCGCATCGGGAATCAGCACGCGAGTCTTGGCACAGCCGCGAAGCTCAACCTTGTATTCCTCCATCTTTTTGGCAAGCAAAGGTAAAAACTTGGGGGCAATGCCTGCATGCACGAGCACCGTCTCGATTGCATTACAGACCGACGGACGGGAGCATTTGGCGTTGGCCGCAATAGCAATTGCCATGTCGATGTCGGCCGAATCGTCGATATACAAATGACAGTTACCCGCACCCGTTTCGATCACGGGAACGGTCGCATTTTCAACCACACTCTTGATCAGTCCCTTGCCGCCACGCGGAATCAGCACGTCCACACAGCCGCGCATCGTCATCAAAATCTGTGCGCTCTCGCGCTCGGTCGATTCGATCAGCTCAACGCAATGCGGATCCAATCCGCAGGCGTCGAGCGTTTCCTTGATGACCTTCACGATCGCCATATTGGTACAAATGGCCTCCTTGCCGCCGCGCAGAACCACGGCGTTGCCCGTTTTCAGGCAGAGAGCCGCCGAATCGACCGTCACGTTGGGGCGCGCCTCGTAAATGATCGCCACCACGCCGAGCGGCACACGCACACGGCGAATATGCAAGCCCGACGGGCGATCCCACGCGTCACCCGTCCCGATCGGATCGTCGAGGGCGGCAATGTCCGCGAGTGAGCGGGCGATATTTTCAATGCGGTTGCGACTGATCGAAAGGCGATCGATCATCGCGAGCGGCAGGCCGTTTGCCTCGGCCGCCTCAAGATCCTTTTTATTTTCCTCGATCAATTCGCCGGCATGCGCGCGCAAGGCGTCCGCCATGCAGAGCAGTGCCTCGTTCTTTTTCTCGGTCGTCACGAGCGCGAGCTTTGCGGCCGCCGCGCCCGCGTTTTTACATAACGCTTCAATTTCTTCGTAAAGTCCCATAAATAGATCCGTTCCTTTTCTTAATCCCGTGTATAGGCGCTTTCGATCTCACAAACGTACACTCTGTGATAATCCTTTGCCGCATAATTCGACAGTAGAGCGCGATCGAGGAAGCCGTCCTCCTTGAGGTCATCGACGTAAAGCTTTCGGCAAACGAGCACGAGCCGCGCCTCGCGGATCACGGGCACACCGTCACACTCGGCAGTCGAAAGTCCCGCCATTGCAAGCTTGTCACAGTCGCGACCGCTTTTCGTACCACATAGCTTCAACGCGTCGCGCCACTCCTCCGAGAAAAACGCCAAAGAAAAGCGCTCGCTTTGCTCAGCAAGTCCGTAGGTGTAGCGTTGTGGGCGAACGAAGCAGATCGCGATCGGCTTGTTCCACAGAACACCCACCGCGCCCCAGCTGGCGGTCATGGCGTTGACCTTGTTTCCTTCCTCGTCCCGCACCGTGATCAGCATCCAATCCTTGCCGATCAGCTTGACGGCGTTTTCAATCTCGACAGGCAGAATCTCGCGAAAGCCCTTCATATCGGTTTCCTCCACAGGTATGATTTTCCCTATTATCATAGCAAAAAAAAGCGCCGCCGTCAATCGTTTTTGCTAAATTCCGCACAAATGTTCAAGCTTCGTTCATAAATGTTCAAAAATTATACAAAAAACAATGTCGATATTTTGCGCCAAAACGATTATAATATAAGAGAATGAATCAGACGCTTCGGAAAGGATCCCCATTTATGCAAAACAATCTTCATTTCATCCGCAAGCTCCCCATTCCGCAGGAGCTCAAGGAGAAATATCCGCTCGGTGCGGATTATACCGCAAAAAAGCTGGCGCGTGACGCCGAAATTGCCGACGTTTTCTGTGGCCGCGACAACCGCCTGCTCCTCATCATCGGCCCCTGCTCGGCCGACCGTGAGGACGCCGTTCTCGAATATACCGAGCGACTCGCCACAGTACAGGAAAAGGTCAAGGATCGTATTCTTATCATTCCCCGCATCTATACGAACAAGCCCCGCACGACGGGAGACGGCTACAAGGGCATGCTTCATCAGCCCAATCCCAACGCCGCCGAGGATATGCTCGAGGGCATCATCGCCATCCGCCGCTTGCATATCCGCACCATTGAGCAGACCGGCTTGTTCTGTGCAGACGAAATGCTCTATCCCGAAAATTACCGCTATCTGTCCGACCTGCTCTCCTACGTTGCCGTAGGCGCGCGCTCGGTCGAAAACCAGCAGCACCGCCTGATCTCAAGCGGTATTGACGTGCCCGTCGGTATGAAGAACCCCACCGGTGGTGACATTTCGATCATGCTCAACTCGATCACAGCGGCACAGCACACGCACACCTTCCTCTATCGCGGTTGGGAGTGCATTTCGCGCGGCAACCCGCTTGCACACGCCATTTTGCGCGGCTACGTCAATCAGCACGGAGAGTCTCTGCCCAATTATCACTACGAGGATCTCATTCACCTCTACCGCGAGTATGCGGCGCGCAATCTGCAGAACATGGCGCTGATCGTCGACGCCAACCACGCGAATTCCGGCAAAAAATATGACGAGCAGGGACGCATCTGCAAGGAGGTGCTTCACGCCTGCCGCCATTCGGACGACATCAAATCCTACGTCAAGGGCTTCATGATCGAAAGCTATCTGGAGGACGGCTGTCAGAAAATCGACGAGCACTCGGTCTACGGCAAGTCGATTACCGATCCCTGCCTCGGCTGGGAAAAGACCGAACGACTCATTTACGACCTTGCGGATTTGGTATAACGCAAAAAAGCACGGGTGCCCGTAAACGGGCACCCGTGCTTATGTTTTCGGCAAACCGATTATTTCGCCACTACGATGTAAAGGACGACGACCAGAACGACGAACACAACGGACAAAGCCGTGGTTGCTCTGCTCAGGATCTTGTCCTTGGTTCTACCCTTACCCTTTGCGAAAAAGGTCTCGGCAGAGCCGGTGATCGAACCGGACAGACTCTTTTCCTTGCCCGACTGCATGAGTACGCAGATCACCAAAACAACGGCAATGACCGTTGCCAAAATTCCCAATACAATTTCCAATGCTCCCATGGAAACACCTCCGAGTTGATACTTTTCAAGCTCTTGTTGAGCTTTTTTCATCTTTTCCCATGCCCAAATGGGCACAATTATCCATTCGTTCAACCATTGTATCACATTCTTTTTGAAAAATCAAGAGGTTTTTTCGATTTTTTCAAAAAAACTCGGATTTTTTCACGATTTTGGCTTGCCGCGTGAAATCAGCGCCGCCAAAAAGCCGAACAAAAGCGCGGCCGTCGTGCCAATCGCGGCGGCGGTCAACGGGCCCGAAAGCACGCCGAGCAGCCCCTTCTCTTCCACGGCCGCGCGCACACCCTTGGCAATCAGATAACCGAAGCCCGTCAAGGGTACGGTCGCCCCTGCGCCCGCAAATTCGGCAAGCGGACCATATAGCCCAACCGCGCCGAGCAGTACCCCTGCCACCACGTAACCGACAAGAATCCTCGCGGGCGTCAGTGAGGTCTTGTCCAATAGGATCTGCGCTACGACGCAAAACGCGCCGCCGATCAAAAATGCCCATAAAAAGTTCATTAGCTTCCCTCCTTCTCAGACACCCGCTTGATGGCAAAGACGGATCAGATGCGCCACCGCGGGGATCGCCTCGCCCTGCTGAATGCTCGCGGGACTCATCATCGCGCCCGTTCCGATCACGAGAATATTGCGCAGCTCGCCGCGCATAAGGCGCGGGCAAAGGTGCGACGCGAGAACGACCGCCGAGCAACCGCACCCCGAGCCTCCCGCGTGCATGTCCTGCCGCTCGCGATCGTAGATCATCGTGCCGCAGTCGCGATACTGACGGCGAATGTCGAGCCGCTCGGCCATAAGAAGCTCGCAAAGGATCTCGCCGCCCTCCTGCCCAAGGTCGCCCGTTACGATCAGGTCAAAATCCTCGGGCGTGCAGTCGCCGTACCGAAAATACCGCAAAATGGTGTCGGCCGCGGCAGGTGCCATGGCCGCGCCCATGTTCGAGGCGTCGTTGATTCCCTTTTCGCGCACGATGCCGGGAAGCGCCTCGGCCACGCGGATCCTTCCCTCTCGCCGCACGATAAACGCGCCCGAGCCCGTAACCGTCCACTGGGCGGTCGGCGAACGCTGGGCGCCGTATTCGAGCGGTGTGCGGTATTGCCGCTCAGCCGAGCAATAGTGCGACGAGGTCACAGCGGCACACGTGCCGAAATAGCCCGCCGAGCACATCATGGCCGAGAGCATCAGCCCCTCGACGGCCGTCGAGCACGCGCCGTATAAGCCAAAATACGGAATATCAAAATCGAGCAGACCGTAGGCCGAGCTGACACACTGATTGAGCAAGTCGCCCGCAAAAAGAGCGTCAATGTCACGCTCCGAGGCACCAAGCTTGGCAAGGGCGACGTTGAGCGCGAGACGCTGCATTTCGCTCTCACTTTTCTCCCAGGTATTTTGGCCGAAGCGATCGGTCATGTCGTGCAGATCGAAGCATGCACCGAGCGGCCCCTCGTGCTCATTTTTTCCCACCACCGAGGCCGCCCCGACGATGGCCGCGCCGTCAAATTTCAAAATTTTATGCTGCATATCCGCGCTCCTCCCTCAAAAATCGCTATTAGTATCTCACAAAAGCCGCCCTGTATACCCAAAAAGCGAAGCGCCGCGAGCGAATACAAGGTTTTTCTTTTTATTTGTAAAAAAACGACAAATTTTTCAAATATTTTTTGAAATATTTTTCTTTCTCTCTTGACACCCTCCAATCTTTTATGATATAATATCAACAGTATTTGTATAAAAGCGAAGGAAGCACCTCTCGTGCCCGCCTCGCAGACCAATAAATCAGTATAAAAACAAGGATTTTTAAAGGAGAGAATTATGAAAAAGCTTTTGATCGCCACGTTAGCCTTAATTACCGCACTGTCCATTTCCCTTGCCGCTTGCAGCAAGGATAAAGACACCGATACCGATATTGACGATGATCCCGATGACGATCTTGTAGCACGTCCCTCCGATGACGATGATGACACCTCGACAACGACCGGTGAGGGCGACGACACCACGACGACCGCTAACGGCACGTGGATCACCAAGAACGATACGATTTACGTCCTGACCGATTGCAATATCCGTTCGAGCGCAACCAAGACCTCCGAGGTTAAGGGCACAGCCACCATGGGTACCTCTTATCAGAGAGTGGAAACCAACGGCATGTGGGATAAGATCGTCGTAGGCGAAAATCAATGGTACATTCTTTCGGTTTTGGCAACCACGAGCCAACAGCGCGCAACATTTGTCGATAAGACTGCAGAGAACAAGATTCTGCACGTGAAGGCCGACACGACGTTGAACCTCCGTTGCTCGCCCCTGTTCCCCGATGACAACCCGAACTATGACAATCTTGTTGGTTCTATCAATGCCACGCACACCGCTACTGATTCCTTGAAGCTGATCGCTGTTTCGCAGGACGGTGCATGGGCAAAGGTTTCCTTTACCGGAACGACGGAAAATAACAAGACCCTGGACGGCACGGAGCCGCTGTACGTAAGAACCTCCTACCTCGTAGAGTTCAGCTCAAACGGCGACAGCCAGCTGCCCGGCTAATCATGAATACATAAAAAGAACGCACCCACATGGGTGCGTTCTTTTTTATGTTACCATCTACATCATGGGTACGTTGTGGGCGTTTGGTTTTTATACCACATCTCCATGATGTGATGACAAATCGTTTCGCACGAAGGAATGGTAACAGCGGATGGGGGAGGTCAAGGAGGGGGAAGGATGCGCAGAATCTGCGATCCTGCGAGGAGATTCAAGCCCTTCCCATTCCTTGTGGCGTTCTTTGATTACTTTCTGTCGCTATTGACAGAAAGTAACACAGAAAAATACGGCGTGCAAATCGTTCACCCGCTTTTTCTTTGGGGTCCGTAAGGCCCAAAGAAAAAGCTTGGCAAAAAGAAAAGCCAAATGGGGCATTTCGCGCTCTGCGGAGCGCGACGAGAGACGCTGTCTCTCGACTCTGCGAGCCTTTGAAAAGGCTCGACCGAAACTTTTAAAAAGGCTGCGCCAAATTTTTTTGAAAGTTTTTGAGGGTGTGGGAGCTTTTTTGAAAAAGCTCCCACGAAAATAATATTACTCCCCAATGTACTGCTTCATGAGTGCAAGGCTCTTGGGTATCTCGGTCAGGCAATCCTTATAGCCCTCGTATTCGAGGCTGATCCAGCCGTTATAGGACGGCTTCGCGCGCTTGAGGATCGCCAGGCAATGCGCGACGGGAATATCGCCCTCGCCGAGCGTGCAAAGCAAAAGCTTGTTGGCACTGCGCGAGGTAATATAGGATCGCACGGGATCATAGGGCTGCCCAAACGGAATCACCTTCATATCCTTGACGTGCACGTGGAAGGCATAGGGCGCAAGGCGCGATACGGCCGCCGTCGAGGACACGTCGGCGCAGGCAAAGTTGCCCACGTCCAGAAGCAGGCCGTAATTGTCGTGCCCAACGGTGGTGTAAAGCTTCTCCATGCGGTCAATATCCTGAATGAGTCGACCGTGATTTTCGGAGCAGGTGCGAACGCCGAGCGTTGCGGCATATTCGGTCACCGCGCGCACATTCTCGGCGATCACGGGCAGCATACGCTCAAAGCTGACTACGCGGTCGCCCACGACCTCGGTGTTGATGATATCGTGGCGCATCACGCCGGCACCCAGTGCTGCCGCGACCTCTGCCTCGCGCTTGAGACGCTCGATCTCAGCCATATCAGCCTCGCGGTCACCGTGGTACATTGTGGCACCGATCGCATAGGCGGGGATCTCCAGTCCGCAGGCCTCTGCCTCGCGGCGCAAGGTAGCAGCGTACGCGAGCTTCTCGGCATGCGTGACCTCTTGATCCTCTAAGATCTCGACAAATTCGATGCCCTCAAAGCCCGTTTCGGCAGCGCGGTGAATGCGCTCTACGTCCGAAATTTTGCTGTTGGCATACGAATAGGCACTAACTGCAAGCTTCATGCTTCAATGACCTCCTCGTGGCCGCTCTTGGCCGAGCGGTAGATGGCCGTGAGGATCTGCATCAGAGCCACGCCGTCCTCAGCAGGGCTGATGCACGTCTTGTCCTCGTTCGTGATACAATCCACGAAATGCGATACCTCACCTGCGAAGGCTCCCTCCACGTCGATCTTGGTCTTGCCATCGATCTCCACGTCGGCAAGATAGCCATAATATTCGGTGGTAATGTGTACGCTCTTATCGATGTGTACGCCGGCCTTCGTACCGATCAGCTGAATGCCGTTGTTGTTCGGCAGGTTGGCTTCAAAGCTAGCCTCGACCGCCAGAACGGCACCGTTGTCAAAGCGGATCATCGCGCTGACAAAATCCTCGCAGTTGCACTCATACGTATCGGTCGACGAGGAAAGATAGTCGACGTCGCCCTTGATGTGCGTGCGCGCGCCAAGCTTTTGGAAGGTTGCACCGTAGACCGACACGGGCTTCGGATTGCCGAACAGATAGCGCGCGAGGTCAATCACGTGCACGCCGATGTCGATCAGCGGGCCGCCGCCCGAATACGAAATATCGCCGAACCAACCGCCGGGGTTGCCATGGCGGCGCAGATAGTTGACCTTACCGTAATACAGCTCGCCGAGTGCGTCCTGCCCGATCAGGTCCTGAACGACGTGGCAGTCACGGCCAAAGCGGCGAACAAAGCCGATCATGAGCAGGCGATCGTTGCGCTTGGCGGCCTCCTGCATGGCAATCGCCTCCTCGAGCGTCGTAGCCATCGGCTTCTCGCACAACACGTGTTTGCCCGCATCCAGCGCCATGATCGCGCAAGGCGCGTGCGCCGAGTTCCACGTGCAGATGCTGACGGCATCGAGCTCGGGCAGCTCACGAAGCATCTCGGCCTCGTCGGTATACAGACGCGTCACGCCGTACTTTTCTCCCATCATCTTCAAACGCTTCTCATTGATGTCGCAGAATGCGTACATCTCTACGTTCTCATTGGCCTGATAATTTTTAATATGGTAAGAAGAAATGCTTCCTACACCAATAACAGCAACCTTGATCTTTTTCATGGTTCTCTTCTCCTTTTCTGTTTATCTGTTTTCGATGATGCGGAGCAGATGCTCCTTAGCAATGCCGATATCGGCTGCGGGATCGTTGCCGACCTCGCGTTCAATGGTCAAAAATCCGCGGTAGCCAATCTCGTCGAGTGCGGCGAGATAGGACTCAAAATGGACGTCGCCTTGTCCGAGCGGGGTCTCCAGGAAAAATTTCTGCATGGCTACGTCCTCGGGGCTCGGAACCACGCGGTAGATGTACTCGGGATTGGTGCGAACAAGCATTTTGCCATCCTTCGCATGGGTATGCACGATGTAATCCTTCAGGTTGTGAACCGCCTCGACGGGATCGTCTCCCACGACCATCACAAGATTGGCAGGGTCCAGGTTGACGGCAACACCCGTTGAGTGCAGACCGTCGAGGAATTTTTTAAGCACGGCAGAGGGCTCGGGACCCGTTTCGATCGCGAAATGTGAACCGATGCTGTCGGCATAGCGAGAGAGCTCAAAGCAGGCCTCCTGCATGATGCCGTAGCGCTCGTGAGACGGATCGCTCGGCACGACACCGATGTGCGTGGTCACCACGTCGGTCTCCAGCTCCTTGGCGAGATCCAGAATACGCTTCGATTTTTCAATCAGCGCGGGGTTTCGCTCGGGGCGGAAAAAGCCCTCGCCGAGATCCCCACACAAGGCGGAAAAGCGCAAGCCGTGCGACTTGACGAAATCCAAAAGCTCACGACGCTTTTGCGGTGTCAGATTTTCGGGCGAATTTTCACCCTTTGTGCTATACATCTGGATACCCTCGGCACCGAGCGCGGCCGCCTGACGAATGGCCGTACGCGTATCCGTGCGGAAGGAATCGACGATCACGCCGATGGGAAAACGGTACATAACGGTTCTTCCTTTCTGTTTTTGAAATTTAAAAATTTTGCGGATCGGCAATCTTTTTTGCATTTCGGCCTTGCCTTTCCATTTCCTTTATTGTATAATAAGAAAAAGGACTTGTCAAGAATATATTTTTGCATATTTTTAACACAATCTTGCGGTTTTGGAGGAATCTATGGATGTCAACGAAACACACATTCTCAAGGATATGACTCTGCCCTTTGTTTTTCACAATACGCGCATGAAGGGCTCGAAGCCGCCCTCACCGCGTAACTGGCACGAAAACATAGAGCTTTTGTATTGCAAGGAGGGCACGGGACGCGTTCTCTGCGGCGACGAATCCATTCCCTTTCACGCAGGGGAAACCGTTGTTGTCAATGCCAATCGGGCACATACCGTCATCGCAGAATGCGAGCTTTTGAATTATTATTGTCTGATCGTCGACCGCGGCTTCTGCCGCTCGAACGGCATAGACACCAACGCCCTTTTCTTTGACACGCTGGTTCGGGATGATATCATCGGGCGCGCGATGGAGACGATCCGCGAGGAATACGCAACGCCCGACCGTCCCTTCCGCACCGCCGTCATCCGTACCGCCGTTTCAAGCATACTTGTTGTACTCTGCCGTGAGTATAGCACGCCCGCTCCCTTGTCCCAAGGTCAACCCAATCTGCTTTCCTGTATTCAAAAGGCGATCGGCTATATCCGCCTCGAATATGCCCACGACCTCTCACTCGATGACATCGCCGCACGCGTGGGGTTAAGCAAATACTATTTTTCGCGCGAGTTTCGTCGCATCACGGGCTATCCCTTCGTATCGTATGTCAATATCGTGCGGTGCGAGGAGGCGAAGCGTCTTTTGTCGCAAACGCAAATGCGAGTCGGAGAGGTGGCTGCGGCCTGCGGCTTTGCCAATCCATCGTATTTTACACGTACCTTTTTGAGCGTAACGGGCATGCGGCCGCTGGCGTACAGGGAAAAGAAAAGGCAAGCATAAAAAGCAAAACACCCCCAAACTGGGAGTTGGGGCCCAGTTTGGGGGACGATACCGTCCGTAGAAAACGAACGGAACACATGGTATAAAATAAATTGTCAGGAAGTTTTTGAAGAGCGCGAGAAACTTTTTTCAAAAAGTTTCTCGCAAAAAATCAGTTCTTCAACGAATGGATCGGCGCGGGAATGCGTCCGCCGCGCGCGATGAAATCGGCGCAAGAGAACTCGCTGACCTTCATGATCGGCGCGTAACCGAGCAGACCGCCGAACTCAACGCTCTCGCCCACCGTCTTGCCATAGGCGGGAATGACGCGCACGGCCGTCGTCTTGGTATTGGCCACACCGATCGAGATCTCGTCGGCAATGATACCGCAGATCGTCTCGGCCGAGGTGTCCCCCGGAATCGCGATCATGTCAAGGCCAACCGAGCAGACCGCCGTCATTGCCTCAAGCTTTTCGAGCGACAGCGCACCGGCGTTGACGGCGTCGATCATACCCGCGTCCTCGGAAACGGGAATAAACGCGCCCGAAAGACCGCCGACCTGCGAGGAGGCCATGACGCCCCCCTTCTTAACCGCGTCGTTGAGGAGTGCCAGTGCCGCCGTCGTTCCGTGGCCGCCGCACTTTTCAATGCCCATGCCCTCAAGGATATGTGCCACCGAATCACCAACCGCGGGGGTCGGTGCCAGGGAAAGGTCTACGATGCCAAACGGCACGCCGAGACGCTTCGAGGCCTCGGTCGCCACAAGCTGACCCATACGGGTGATCTTGAACGCCGTTTTCTTAATGATCTCGGCCAAGGCCGTAAAGTCGCACGCGCCCGCTCTGCGCACGGCAGAGTTGACCACACCGGGGCCCGAAACCCCCACGCTCACAACACATTCGGCCTCGCCGACGCCGTGGAAGGCGCCCGCCATAAAGGGATTATCCTCGGGAACGTTGGCAAACACGACGAGCTTCGCACAGCCGATCGACTGGCGGTCACGTGTCAGATATGCCGTTTCCTTGATGATCTGTCCCATCTTCGCCACGGCATCCATGTTGATGCCCGCCTTTGTCGAGGCGACGTTGACCGACGAGCAAACCAGATTGGTCTCGGAGAGTGCCTGCGGGATCGACTCAATGAGGTTCGCGGCGTTGACCGTGAAGCCCTTCTGCACGAGTGCACCGTAGCCGCCGATGAAGTTGATGCCGAGCGTCTCGGCCGCACGGTCGAGCGTGTGCGCGATCTTAACGTAGTCCTCGGGCGAATAGCGACCGCCGACCATCGAAATGGGCGTGACGGACACGCGCTTGTTGATGATCGGAATGCCGAGCTCCTTCTCAATATCACAACCGGTCGAGACCAGATGCTCGGCTTTTTTCGTGATCTTATCGTAAATACGGTCACAGACGACGTCCACGCTATCCGACGCACAATCATAGAGCGAAATGCCCATGGTGATCGTACGGATATCGAGATTCTCGTCCTTGATCATATTGATGGTTTCCAATATATCTCGCGTATTGATCATGTCGCACCTCAGATTCTGTGCATCGAGTTGAAAATGCTCTCGTGCATCGTGCGGATGTCCAGGCCGTTCTCCTCGCCGAGCTTAGCCATCTTGTCGACCATTTCGGTAAACGGCACGGAGAGATCGGACACGTCGACCACCATGATCATGGCAAAATACTCCTCGAGCACGCTCTGGGAGATCTCAACGATATTCGCTCCCATGTCGGCGCATGCGGCACTAACCTTGGCGATGATGCCCTTTGCGTCATGTCCTACTACGGTAATTACTGCTTTCATATGCTTATTTCCTTTCGGGATAAAATCTTTTCCTTATTATAACAGAAGCGCGCACAAATTGCAAGAGGGTTGGGAAATTTTTTAAGAGAGGCAGGGGGAGGTAAAATGCGAACGGTATGTTCTTCCTTGTTTGTAGGGACAGGCGTCCTCGACTGTCCGTTACCTATCGTTTTCTCGTTGCCGTTCGGCGGAGAATAACCGTTTCCTTTTTTGCGGACAGTCGGGGACGCCTGTCCCTACAAGGTTGTATAGAATCGTCTCGTTGCAACCCCATAGGAGCGTTCTGTCGCTATTAACAGAAAGTAACAAAAAGCCCCGCACAAGGCGGGGCGAGGGTTAGCGAATATATTCCGCGAGATCGTACTCCCTTAAATATTTGTGAAAGTACTTCATATATTGCTCCTTATTCTCCTCAAAATCCTTCCACGCGACGGATATGAGACGGTAGGCCTCGGCGATATGTGCTTCGCATTCTTCTCTGTTGCCGAGCCTTTTGTAGCACGCGGCAATCCGCTGATGAAAGCTCCAATGAAAGGTCTGCATCCCCTCCCAGAGATATTGCTTTGCGGGATCGTCATAAATGTCGTTCAACAGAAAGGTAGTCAGCACGCAAAGTCCTTTTTCGTAGCATTTGAGTGCCTGCGGAATATAATCATCAGGCGTGTAATCACGGAAGGTGACGTTGTGCTCATCCATGCGAAACCAAGCGTCGCCCTCCTGCTCACACGCAATATACAAGCCCTCCAAATGATGGCATCTGGAAAATACTGCGCCATCCAATTTATCTCTGCCCGACAAACGAAACGCAATCACATCGTTGCGAATATTGTAGTCGTACGGCAGGGTTTCCAGTACGTCCTTCGCCTTTTTATATTCACCTTTTTTGAGATATGCCGCCGCTTGGCAGTCCTTAGCGTTGCATACGTGCAAAAAATCGCCACTTTCTGTGATGATCCTCTGCGAAAGCTCGATCATGTCATCCAAATGTGAGGTGTCGTCCTGATCGCGCAATGCATATTCATAAGCATCCAACAGATAGCAAAGCAAATATTCGTTGTCGGGATACTCCTGCAAGGCCGATTGTATCGTCTCCATATATCTCGGCGTATCGTCAAAGAAATATTTACTCGCCTCGTGTGTGATCTTTTCAATCTTGGCCTTCATTTCTCTGACGTCGTAATCAAACAGAATATCGAGCGAAACCTCAAAATATCCCGCAATCACGGGGATCATCTCCATATCGGGGTAGGTGAGTCCGCTCTCCCATTTGCTCACCGCCTGCGGAGACACGGAAAGCACCGAGGCAAGTCCCTCCTGCGTAATCCCTTTCTTCTTCCGCAGCTCACGAATTTTATTTCCTATATGAATATTGGTCATCGTAAAAACCTCCAAGTTTTTTGTGACGCGCCTCACTGTGTATATTATATCATGCCGCCTCCCGATCAGACAATAACCTTATTTTAGAATAAATACAACCGAAGGTTGAGACGGTTGAGGAACAGTATGCCCACAAGCCTCTTTCTCTTTCCCGACACGCTTCTTCCCCACTCGCCCAAATTCCCCAAAAACCGCGCGCCGACTGGCTTTGACGGCTTTTTTTATTTGATTTTTTGTTTCCTTTTATTGACTTAAATGGCATAAAATGGTATACTATCACATAGAAAAAATTCTCGCATGACGGAGGAATGACCATTGAAAATGCATCGAACGTATCGCTTTCTGACCACCCTTTTGTGCTGCATCCTGCTCTTAACGCTCGGATGCTTGCCCATCGCCGCAGCCGGTAACCTTCTGCCACAGAATCAGGCGGCGGCCGATGAAACGGCGGCCAAATTTTCCGCACTCATCACGCAATACGATGAAAAGGAGGCCGCGACAAAAATCCCCGCCGACCGCACCATTGAGGCTATCGGACGCTATTCGGCCGAGGCAGCCGCGCTCATTCCCTCGGACCCGGCGGCCGCGCGCACCGAGGATCTGCGCCCCGCTTTTTCCCTTTTGTATGCGAAGGGTGCGCTTTCGGCCAAGCTCTCCTGGATCGCATACGTGCACGGCGTGATCGACGAGCAGAACGCCACGGACACCGTGCGCGAGCAGTATCTCGCGCTATGCAATGACGTTCGCGCCACCGTCGACGAGGTCACCCTATCCGCACACGCCGACGACCTATGCGTTCGCATGAACCGCACAGTCTTCAAGCAAAAGATCAACGCCCTGCCGCACGCGCTTGGCATCGATGAGGCACACATTTTAGAGCATCTCCAAAACGCGCGCGCCGAGATCGACGCGCTGTCCGATCCCGATGTGGACGGTGCGGCCTATCTTGCCGTTTATGAAAGCACCCGTGATGCGATCGTGCTCGAGCAAAATCGTTTGCTTGCCAAGGCCGAGTTCGGCACGGTCTACGACCTCTTGGCTCTGCCCTCGGCGGACAAGCTGAATGCGCTCACCGCACTTTCCCCCGCCCTGTCAGCGGCAACCTCGACCGCCGATGTCAACCGTGCACTCCTTGCCGCTACCCGAACCTGCCTGCAAACGGCGCTGCCCGGCAACGGTCTCTACACGACCGCCTACCGTCAAGCATTGGAGGCCGCGATGGAATCGGCCGTTCTGTCGTCCAACAGCGAGAGCGTCGTGCGACTTTCTCCCTATCTCGACGGCACCGACGCGGCATTTCCCGACAAGCCCTTTACCGAACGTGCACCAATCGTTTTCGCCAAGGATCGGATCGAAGCGATCCGTCTACCGAGCGACGATGCCGCGCTTTGCAATCTTTTGAATACCTACGTACAGAGCGGCGGCATTCTGGACTCCTGTGAGAGCCGCGAGGCCTTGGATTTTGAGGTTCTGCGCGCCACGTATCGCGCCGATTGGGCACGAAAAAAAGCCTCCTATCTTGTGCGCATTGAGCAGGTCCTTCCGACGGCCTCGGCCAGCGCGCTTTTGACACAGGTCAAAACGGTATACGCTGACATCGACGGAACGATCTGCGCCCTTTCCATCACAGCAGACAGCAAAACGGCGTTCGACGAGCTCCTTGCGGGCGGAACGCTCCGCTTGGACGATCTCGTACGCGAGGCCGAGGCCGAACGCTTCCGCATCACCCACGCCGATATTTTGCGTAACACCCATGTCAGCGAGGACGACCGACTGCTTCTGAATCAGGCCATCGACGCCTTCGATGCACTCACCGCCGAGACGCGAGACAAGCTCGGGACGGAGCAAGCCGTTCTCAATCGTCATTATCAAACGCTGACCGTGCACGCGATCCGCGCCTATCTGACGGATGACTCCTGCGCCACACTGCGCAAGAACGCACTCGAATGGCTCGTCCTCGCGGTAGAAGACATGCGCACCGAAGCATGGCTACCCTCTGCATTGCGCACCGAGTCCGACGGCTATCAAATGCGTGCCGAGGCGATCGACACCCTGCTTGACCGATACGACAAGGCACGCACGCAGCCCCATTACGCGCAGTACGACTCCGATTCGGTCTCAATTTTGCAAAGCATTGTAGCCGAGGCTATCGAGTGCCTGCTCGATTCCGAGCAAACAAGCATAGTGAGTAGTACTCCTACGCTCGCAAGCGTTCTCGCCGAGGCGCTCACCGCCATCGAGCGCCACACGGCTATTGCCGAGATTCGTCTCGCGGTAGGCGGCTCTTCGCTTGCCAACGTGCAGGCACTCCTCGAAGCCACCTCGGCGGCCATTCTTCAAGAGAACGACACACAGGAAATTGAGACTTTGCGCGACGGTGCGATCTTCCGCATCGGCGCATATCGAAAGGCCGACGAAATGCGTCGGGAATTGGAGATGCTCAAGTCTGAGATTGCCGCATTGCGCGCGCTTGACGAGAGTGAAAAGCAAGTGATTCTGACGTCGTCCGCCATGCAATCGCTCGCCGAGGCCTGCACACGTGCCGAGAACGCGGCCGATACCGCCGCACTCACCGCTATTGCCGCCTCATTCGCCACGGACAAGCAGGCGCTATTGAGCGAGGCCAAGGCAGAATCTCTGGCGGCGGGAATCCGTCGGGCAGTCGCCGAGATCACAAGCACGGCCGACGCTCTTCGCGCGCAGTGGAACGCGTATTCCTATCTCTCCGAAACGGCACGAAAAACCTACACCGACCGTCTGGATTCTCTCGCCGGCACGTGGCAAGCGAGCGTACAAGCACCCGCTATGACGTGGGAGAGCTTGGACGAATTGCTCATAGAGATCCGCGAGAGCATGGCAGGTCTTGCCGCAGGAGCTGAGGCGGCCGAGGAGGGCGCTTGCCGTAAGGCTGTACTCTCCCTATGGCAAGCGCGCTATGCGTTGCCAGACCATTACTCCGAGGAACAGTATCCAAGCATTTGTGCGCTGCTCGAAGAAGCCAAAACGCGCTTGGAGGAAACGAAGGGCATGAGTGCCCTGCTTGCGCTTCGCGATACCGTCGATCATCAGCTCGACCAAATCCCCACCCGCTTGGACGAGGCCAAGGAGCAAGCGAAAAAAGCCTTGCGTGCGACTTACGAAAAAGTGTTGAAAAAGAGAATGTGTTATGCCGACGAGGCATGGGAGGAAATAGAAGAAATCTACCGACATTCTTTGGATGAGATCGTGTTGTTTTCCAAGATTTCCGACATCGATAATGTGTTGAATATCGCAACAGAAAGAAGCCTTTGGATACAAGGCATTCGTATGGATCGCCTTTATTCGCACGATAGCGCCGTCACCGAGGATGGGACGCTTTCCGGATCGTATCCGAGCGACTACAACGTTGATGTGTCGGGCTATTGGAGCATGCTTTCCGTACCGGGCACCATTCCCTTTGAGAGTCAATTTTCCGCCACTCCCTTTGACGCGTCCCATATGGCCGATTCTCTGCGAGCCGCCGTACGCCGCGGTGCGGTCGTCGACGCTTTTGGTAATAAACTCGGTGCGGATCAGTTGGATGCTCTGCACGACGCTACCGTTTCGAATGGACTTTCGCTGATCTATACCGCCGCGCTTGCTTCCTCAGATACCTTATATCGGATCTCTCTGCTTTTGCCTGACGGATATGATACGGCAAGTATACTCGGTGTCGTCTTCATTCGCGAGGACGGTTGTGTCGAATTTTATGATTGCACAATGGATAACCAGGCAATTTCTTTTGATATTTCTCATTTCTCTGATTTTTATATTGTGTCGAAAAAAGCAATTAATCTCGCGCCCTTGATCATCATTCTTTCGCTGATCCTCTTTTGTGAGATCGTTGCAATCCTGCTGATTCTCGCGCATCGGAGAGGCAAAGACGTCGAACCAAGCACGGCTGCGTTTCTACCCATCTCTCCCTTTGCCTTGACCAGAAGCGTCACACCGAGAGGCGGACTCCCCGCCGTCGTGATTTTGGGTCTTTGCATCATTGCAGCCACTGTGGTACTGGTATGGCTGATCGTCGATGAACGAGAGCGGCGACGCATACCCGTCGCAGAGCAAGCGCTCCTTGTGTCGAAAAATACAACATCTCATCCTCTCTTGCCTACCAAGGAATCCGCGAGCTCCGACAAAGAAACCGCACCCGAAGCACCGCTTTTGCACGAGCCGATCGAGCCGCTTCCCGCCGTTACCGCCGAGTTGGCCAACGTAATGATGAGCGACGAAGATGCCGTCAAAGCGACGGAAGCCGCCACGCGTCAAACGCAGGCCGATCTCCTTCGTTCTGTTGGAAAGAAAGCCGCCGTCAATATTGACGTAATCTCCGCCAATTTTGAAGCCCACGATACCGTTTCACTGGCGGCCCTCAAAAAGCGGGGGCTGCTCCCCAAGAGCGCGCAAGCCGTCAAGATTCTCGCGCGGGGAACCTTGGATAAACCACTGACGGTGGTTGCCAACGATTTTAGTGCGACCGCCATCAAAATGATTTTACTCACAGGCGGGCAGCCGATTCTCGTCGAGCATAACATTGGCGAAAATTACAACCAAAAAGAATAAAAAAGAAAAGGCCTCTTACGGCCTCTTTCTTTTTTGGGAGCGAGTAACGGAAAGCTCGAACACGGATGCAAAAAGGGCGCATTGCGCCCTTTTTTGCTTTGGAGCGAGTAACGGGAATCGAACCCGCGGCATCAGCTTGGGAAGCTGAGGTTTTACCATTAGACTATACTCGCATGATATTATTGTACGCTTTTTTTGCTCTCTTGTCAAGGGGAAAAATAAAAAATCCATCGACAAAAAAGAACCGCCAACGCGGTTCTTTTTCTCGGCCCTCTCACTCTCTTTTCCAAGAGCCGTGGCGATGGTAACGTATGCGACAACATTCGACGGAGAGATTGGAAATGAAGAAGATAGGCGTAGCGAAGCCCCACACATTTGTGTGGAGCTTCTGCTTATGGATCATTTTGCAATCACGCCGAGGGTCTCATGGAACTGCACGCCGCCGAGCACGGCGGATTTAATGCGTTGCGAAAAGCCGGAATTGCATACGGCATGCGGCAGATTTTCAACCGTCGTATCCCAGCGAAACAGATAGCGGACGAGAGCGAACGAATCGTCCTCGGCCACCTTGTCAAACAGGTCACCGAAGCGCACGATGTTACTCTCCGGCGGCAAATAAGCCTTCAGCGTATCGTCGAGCAGCCACGAATGGCAAGTGAAGCAGGTGTAGGAATAGTCGGGAAAATAGCGGGCGAAAAAGGCTCTGGCCACATCGAGCGAGGCGAGAGCTGCCTCGCAGTCCAGCTTGCCTCCCGAGGGAATATGTACCTCAATGACGGAATCTCCCTTTTGGATTCCATAGCCCGGAATATCGTGCTCGGCCTCCGCCATGCAGAATTGCAGGCGGCCGAGGCGGAACAGTCTCGCGTCGAGATGACGCGTAAGCCACGACAGCTCGCCGAGATAAAGCTCGCCCTTGATGTTGCTCCATTCGACCGTCCACGTAGGAATATCCTGCAGCGTTGCGAGCAGGATATCCTCGGGAATACCGAGCGCGCGGTATTTCTCGGCCGTCGCCTCACACAGATACAAAAAGGAAAGCAGATTGCGGCGGCCGTCCGTGCAGGTTTTATCGTAGCCTGCGAGCGTGATGGCATCCGAAATGGGAATGCGATCGAGTGCTTCGTGGAAGGCGTTGTCATAGCTTTTCGCAAACGGAAGCGCGCGATACCACTTCTCGATCACAGGGCGCACCGCGGGTGAAATCGGACTCCACGCATGCGAGTCATCGGTCACGGGCGCAACCTTCTCGACGGTCTGCGTACTCTTACCAAGGAAGCGGAACAGGTTTGTCTCGTAAAGCTTTTCGCGATTCTCGCGGCTCACGCCAAGCTCGTCGAGGATCGCGCCGTCACGGTCGAGCCACTCCTCTGTCCACGCCGCACGGTAGGCATGCGCCGTGCTGTCGGTACCAAAGAGGACATTGTCGCCTACGTTGTACCCCACCGTATAAAGCTTGCTCAAAAGCTCGCGGCGGTAAATGGGCGGCGTGCCGGGAGTGATGTCAAAGAACATCTCGGCTGTTTTGCCGTTATGAAGCGCGTTGAGAAACTTGCCGTAGAGCGCAATGCATTCGTCGATCCACGGCCACGAGCAATGTCCCATCGAGAAGCGCAAGCCGTCAATGTCGAGCAGTGCCTCCCAGTTGAGGGGACGGTTATAGCGCGAGGAGACCTCGCCGTCCCACAAAATCCCCGTGTGGAAGATCACGGGCTTGCCGAGACGCGCGATCTCGCGCAGAACCGTCATGCAGGGCTCGTCGAACACGTAATAGTCGGTGCAGATCATCTTGAACGCGGCAATACCCGCGTTGACCGCCATGTGAAGCTTGTTGATCATGTCCTTCTCCGCAGGATGGATCCACAGCACAGGAAAGAGACGATCCTCGTGGCCGCGACAGATCGAGAGCACCTCCTCAAGGCGCTCCTCAAAGGTCGTTCCCAGCTTCGCGTTGGACTCCTTCGGCCAGTTGGAAAACACACAGCCACCGTATACTCCCGCCTCACCCATGGCCGAGAGCAAACTCTCGGCATCGGCGCGCTCGGCGAACGCGTGCACGTGCATGTCGTAAATATTCATAGGGTTTCTCCTGTCGTTCTGTTGTTGGTGATGAATTAATTGTATCATAAGGCACAGGGGTTGTCAAGGCTTGATGAAGGTAATTAATTAAATCATCATAAAGGATTTATACCTCTTTCATTCATTACTGTAAGGCATAATATTTTAACATTTTACAATAAAAAAGCAATAAATTTAAGAATATTCACTTTAAGTTTATGGGATTTTCCAGGGAACACAGAGGGAGCGTTTTTTCTCTGCGTTCGACTCCCCTCTTTGTGGGC
>CAYULZ010000006.1:0-24211 GCA_964445865.1 uncultured Lachnospiraceae bacterium
GCAGTGGGCCGTCACCGCGGCGCAGGTCTTGGCGGCGGTCACGACGAGCGCGAGCAGACCCTTAACCAATTGCTTGTTGAAATGGACGGCTTCGGCTCGCACGAGGGTATTATCGTCATCGCCGCAACCAACCGTCCCGACATTCTTGACCCCGCCCTGCTGCGTCCCGGCCGCTTTGACCGTCAGATCACCGTCAACGTGCCTGATATCAAGGGACGTGAGGAAATTCTCACCGTTCACGCCAAGAATAAGCCCCTCGAGGAGGGTGTCGACCTTGCACGGGTCGCCAAGACGACCGCCGGCTTTACGGGCGCCGATCTTGCCAACCTGCTCAACGAGGCGGCGTTGCTTGCTGCTCGCCGCGGTAAGGCGCTGATCGGTATGGACGACATCGAGGACGCCTTCATCAAGGTCATCGCCGGACCGCAGAAGAAGTCCCGCGCGATGAAGGAGGAGGACAAGAAAAAGACGGCCTACCACGAGGCAGGCCACGCCATTCTTGCCTACGCGCTTCCCCACAACGATCCCGTCCAGCAGATCTCCATCATTCCGAGCGGCAACGCGCTTGGCTATACGCTCAATCCTCCCGCCGAGGACAAATACAGCGTATATAAAGAAGAATTGAAGGAAAAGATCGCCATGCTGCTCGGTGGACGCGCCGCCGAGGAGATCATCTTCACCGACGTATCGGGCGGTGCCTCGAACGATATCGAGCGCGCCACGAAGATCGCCAAGCGTATGGTTACGCAGCTCGGTATGAGCGACGTGCTCGGCCCGCGTGCCTTCGGCAATGACCACGGCGAGGTCTTCCTCGGCCGTGACTTCTCGAGCTCGCAGGATTACTCCGATGCGACGGCCACAGCCATCGACAATGAGATCCACACGATCATCATGGATGCCTACAACCGCGCAAAGCAGATTTTGCGTGACAATATCGACAAGCTGCACTTCATCGCCGAGTTCCTCGTTCGCAACGAGATCATGGACGGTGAGCAGTTCAAGGCCGCGATGGAGGGTACTCCCACCTTCGAGGAGCTGGAGGAAATGACCGAGGCCAAGAAGCGCAAGAGCCGCCGCGAAAATGAGGAAAAGCGTCTGCGCGAGGCCGAGGAGGCACGCCGTCGCGAGGAGGAAGAGCAACAGCAGAAGGAGGAGACTCCCGAGCAAGCGCCCTCCGAGGACAATGAAAATTCCTCTCGCGATATTCCGTTCTAAAAAACAAAATCACCGCACGGGAACATTCCCGTGCGGTTTTTTGTTGCTTTTATTTTATTTGCTACCAACCTCAGGCAAGGTCAGGTCGATCTCGCCAACCTTAGAAAATACAATCTTCATGTCTACGGTTTGTCCCTGCTGGGTCATCTCGCACTTGATGATCATGGCATCATCCTCCATGGTAATGCGAACCTCATCAAAATGCTCAAAGCTTACAGACTCCTTTTGACGGTACTTATTCTTCTCTCCCTTTACCTTTTCGTAATTATCCCCATCGAGCAGTGCCTCAATATCTTCTTTCCAATCGTCCTCCGGCTCTTCTTGCTTTGCCTTTCTCCATTTTCCCGCAGCGTCCTTTTTATACTCATAGATTTCATCATCTACAACCTCACTATAGGTTTCCGGCGTTCCCAAGGTATCGTTCGCAGAAGTATAAGAAATATCGCCGTCAATCTTCGTAATTTGTGTGATCGTAATATCGGATATAGAAAGAGTGATTGCCATCTGATAGCTTTCCTTTTTTTCGAGCTTTTTCACAAAAGAATCCACATGATTTCGAAACGCACAGGACGACGTCATCAATAAGATGGAAATAAGCAGGCATATCGCCATAACAAAAGATACTGTTTTTTTCATTTTCTCCTCCAAAAAGACAAATTTTGCAATCTTTGCAATTTTATTATACTCAATCTTTGAGTATTTGTCAATACTCAATTTATGAGTATGATAAACTTTTTACATAATATCGTTATGTAAGGAGCTTTTATGGATTATCGGACGAGAATGCGAAATCTGCGCGAAGATCACGATCTGACGCAAAAAGAGGTTGGTGCGATCATTCACAAATCCCAGCAGGGCTACGGTCATATTGAGGACGGTCGCGCCGAACTGAAAATTGAGGATCTGATTACCCTCTGCCGATTTTACGGCGTATCCTCGGACTATTTCATCGGTATGGCAGACAAATAAGCAACGGCTTCCCCGTGCGTAAATGCGCGCGGGGATTTTTTCTTTTTTAAATGGTATTTCACCAAAAAACGCTTGCCATCGGGCGCGTTTTATGGTATACTAAACGTAGTATTGTTTCGGAGGAAAATCATGGATACGATTTATACCATACCCGTCAACGAGGCCTTTGAGGCATCGGTCGCCGACCCCGCCTGCGGCTGTCCCTTCTGCACGCTGTATAATAAGCTGGAGGACAACGAGCTCGAGCTGATCCTCGGCGCGTCCATGATGGATCCCGATATCCGCATCGTAACCAATAAGGAGGGCTTCTGCCGCCCCCATTACGACATGATGTTCGCACGTAAAAACCGTCTGCAGATGGCCCTGACCCTTGAGAGCCATCTTGCCGAGCTTGCCGATGACATTCACGGCGGCGGCTTGCTTGCCAAGCCCGGAGAAAAGGCAATCAAGCGCATCTCGCGCCTCGAGGGTGACTGCTACGTCTGCCGCCGCATCGAATTTCACTTTGCGCACATGATCGAAACTGCCGTCTGGCTCTGGGAGCAGGACGACGAGTTTCGCGAGAAACTGCGCGGACAACCCTATCTCTGTCTCCCCCACTACCGCCGCCTGCTTGCCTGTGCCTCGGAGCGCATGAGTAAAAAAGAATTCCCCGCCCTGCAAAAGGCGTGCGCCGAAATCGTCGAGGGCTATCTCAAGACCCTAAATGAGGACGTCAGCTGGTTCTGCAAAAAGTTCGACTACCGCTACGACGAGGAGCCGTGGTACAATTCGAAGGATTCCGTCGAGCGCGCGATCAAATTTTTGCGCAGCGACCTACATAATCCCCCCGACAAGAAGAAAAAATAAAAGCAACCCATAAAAAGGATAAAACCATGATCGATCTGTTGAGCCTGCAAAAGCAGTTTATTCTCACTCACCTTCGTGAGGGTGACGTCGCCGTCGATTTTACGATGGGCAACGGCCACGATACCGAATTTCTCTCCAAGACCGTCGGCAAGGACGGACACGTATTCGCCTTTGATGTTCAGGAGATGGCGCTCGCCTCGACGGCGGAGCACCTGCGCGAGAGCGGTTGTCCCGACAACTACACGCTCATTCTCGACTCACATCACAACGTGAAGAAATATGTTGATGTGCCAATCAAGGCGGGTATGTTTAACCTTGGTTATCTGCCCGGCAGCGACAAGACCGTCACGACCATGCGTGCGACCACGCTCCCCGCGATCGAGGCCGCGATCTCGCTGATGGATCGCGACGCGATCATTCTCATCGCCGTCTACCCCGGACACGCCGAGGGAGAGGCCGAGGGCAAGATGATCTGTGAGTACCTCTCGTCGCTTTCGCGCTACAAGCTTTGCTGTACGCAGATCCGTATTCTGAACTCCCCCACCTCGCCCTTCTTTATCCTTGTAGAAAATAAGGCTTAAAAGGAAAGATACATGAAGAAGAAAAAAAACGATTGCTCCCGCGAGGAGCTTCTCTCTCAGGACGAGCTGACCATGCTCCACGCCGAGCTTCGAAACTCGGGCGAGGACCGCAGCAAGCTGCCGCCTCACGATACCTCGGATCGCGCAAACGCCGTGCGCTTTGCGAAGAAAAATCCCATCTTTATCGCCTCGGCATGCGTGATCGTGCTGATCCTCATCGCCGCCCTAATCTTTGGAGGAATTATGCTGGCAAACCATCTGGCCTCGCGCCCGAACACCTCGGATTTCACCGTTTACCTCGGTACGGAATCCTATGAAATGCCCTACGGTGAAGCTATGCGTGAGGGCACACTCTACGTGGATATGAAAAAGATTGCCACCTATGCAGGCATGATCACGAGCGGCTCGGAAACGAAGATCAAGTTCACCGCCTCGAGCGAGCAGTATCTCCGCTTCGAAAACGACAGCGAATTTGCCGTCATCAGCGGTAGTAAGGTCGAGATGCCCGTCAAGGCGATCGTTACGAAGGACGTTTGCCTCGTTCCCTTTGATTTTCTCAAAAAGGTCGTCTCGCAGGGGCTCTCCCTTAAGCTCGATACCAAGAACAACGTCATCAAGGTCACCCGTCAGCTTTACAAGGATACCAAGGAGCCCGCCGCGTTTCTGTTCGTCACCGACAGCTTTACCGTCATTCAAACCATTAAGCCTGCACAAAAGGAGGAGATCAGCGCCGATGCCTATCCCATTGACATCGCGCCTTATCTTTCCTATATCGCCCCCGAAAACGCCACCGATTATCTCGTTCTTGCCAATAAGCAGAACGCGCTATCGGCCACTTACGAGCCCTCGGATCTCGTGGGACTGATGACCGACGAGATCGGCGTGTCCGCGAAGAACAGCTCTCTGCAGCTGCGCCGCAATGCGGCTTATGCGCTCAAGGCCATGATGCTCGCCATGGAGGCCGAGAATCCCGCCCTTGTCGAGGAGCTGCTCGTCACGAGCGCCTACCGCGATTACGCCTATCAGCAAAAGCTGTACGAGCGATACGTCAACGAATATCTGGCCACGGGCATGACCGAGGCCGAGGCCATGGCAGAGGCGTCCAAGACGTCAGCCAGAGCGGGGGAGAGCGAGCACCAGACGGGACTTTGCTTCGACTTCATCACCGAGTCGATGATGGGCATTCTCGACGAGCGCTTTGAGAACACCGCCGCCTTTGATTGGCTCAAGGATCACGCGCACCTCTACGGCTTCATTCTCCGCTATCCGAGTGACAAGGTCGCGCTCACGGGCTACGATTACGAGCCGTGGCACTACCGCTTCGTCGGTCGCGACGCCGCCATAGAGATCTACAATGCGGGGCTCTGCTTCGAGGAATATCTGGAATTGAATTAATGAAAAGGGCCGAGGTCTTAATGAAGACCTCGGCCTCTTTTTTGCTCCACAGAAAAAGCGCACTGCTCGCCTGCCATCTATCAGGTTAAGTGGTAAAGATAGCCCTTTCCCTTCTTCTCCCGCGTACAAAGTCCTTTTTCGCAGAGAAATAAGAGTGCGATCGCACGGCGACGTCCCTTTGGCATACCCATGGCCTTGCCAAACTGCTCGGCCGTAAAGCCCTCTGCACCGTGTAATGTCTCGGGAAGCAAGGAGGCAATGTCCGAAAGCGTGCGAAGCTCGACCCACGACAACGCCTCAAGCGGCAAAAGCTGTGCGTCGTACGCGCCCTTTTTTCGGTAACGCATACGCTCCGAATAGCGGTATTCCTCGGCGCGCAGAAGGGGTATGACGACCGTCAGCCGCTCGTTCGGGAAGCTGTTGCGCAGATACCAGAGCTCGGGCAGCACGTCGCGCGCCCTTCCTTTCTTCGGCGATTTTCCGCGACGGAGCACCTCGCCCGATTCGGGATCGACGCGAATGATGGTCAGCTCCTCGGTGATGGGGTGAATGACGGTGATCGCGTCGTCGGTATTGGCAAGAAAATAGGCAAGCTTCGGGGCGAGAGGATAAAAGCCTCCCGTCTGAATCTCGGTAATGCATCCCTCCTCGCGCACGTCGGCCACGTAGGAGCCGACCTTGACCTCCAAGCAGTTCTCGTCGTCGGTGACAGTCCGTTTGAGCAGCTTATGTAAGACTTTTTCGTTATAGGTGCCGATCCCCTCGGAATCGCGAACGGCCGATAGCGTGAGCCACTCCTTGCAAAGTGCGTCAAATCGCACCGATCTTGGATCGGTCATGTCGCGATCCCCGCAAACTGGTTGCTATACAGCTTTGCGTACTCCCCGCCTGCGGCAAGCAGCGTATCGTGATCGCCCGATTCGGCCACGCGGCCGTCCTTGATCACCACGATGCAATCGGCGTCGCGAATGGTTGAGAGACGGTGCGCAATGATCAGCGAGGTACGATTCTTCATCAGCGCGACCATCGCCTGCTGAATATGCATCTCGGTGCGCGTGTCAACGCTCGAGGTGGCCTCGTCGAGAATAAGGATCTTCGGATCGGCAAGCACGGCGCGGGCGATCGAGAGCAGCTGTCGCTGTCCCTGCGAGAGGTTGTTACCCGACTCGGTCAGCACCGTGTCGTAGCCATCGGGCAGACGCTCAATAAAGGTATCGGCCTTGGCGAGTGCCGCCGCGCGCTTCATCTCCTCATCGGTCGCATCGGGTCGGCCGTACTTGATATTGGTGCGAATGGTATCCGAGAACAGAACGGTATCCTGAAGCACAATGGCAATAGCGTGGCGGAGCGTTGCCTTCGGCAGCTCGGTCACGTCGATGCCGTCAACGGTGATCTGTCCGCCGTCGATCTCGTAAAAGCGAGTGAGCAGGTTGACGATCGTCGTCTTACCCGAGCCTGTCGCACCGACGATGGCGATCTTCTTGCCCTTGCCCACCGAAAGGTCAAGTCCCTTCAGCACGGGCTCGCCCTCGATATAAGAAAAATCAATGTTGCAAAATTCGATGTTACCCTCGATCTCAGCGACGGCGACCTCGCGCGTGCCCTCGTCGATCTCATCGGCGCTATCCATGATCTCAAAGATACGCTCTGCACCCGCAAGCGCCGTCAGGATCGACGCATATTGGTTGGCGATCTCATTAACAGGACGGGTGAATTTCTTGGAATACTGCAGCATGGCCTGAATGTTACCGATCGTCAGCGCACGCATAAAGGAAACGGGATGGAGCACAAAATAACCGCCGAAGGCCGCAATCAGCACGTACTGGAAGTTGCCGAGGAAATTCATGCACGGGCCCATAATTGAGCCCCAGACGCGCGCCTTAACCGCACACGTGCGCAACTCGGCGCTGCTCTTCGAAAAGTCCTCCACGGCCTCCTTCTCCTTGCCGTATGCCACGACCGTCTTATACGAGGTCACCATCTCCTCGACCTGACCGTTGATCTGCCCGAGGATCTTCTGGCGACGCACGAAATATTTGCGCATGAATTTGGCAAGATTGGTAGAAACGAGAATGGTCAGCGGAATGGTCACGCACGCGATCAGCGCCATCACCCACCCATAATAGAGCATCATCGAAAAAGCACCCACAAGAGTAAGAATGCTCGAAATGAGAGAAGCGATCGACTGTGACACGGCGTTCGAAACGTTCTCCACATCGTTGGTCATGCGCGACATGATGTCGCCGTGCTTGTGCGTATCGGTATAACGAATGGGAAGCTTGGAAATTTTTCGGAACAGGTCATTACGAAGGTTATAGACCGTATTCTGCGAAAGCTTGGCGGCAATCCTGCCTTGAAACAGCGCCATCGTTGCGCTGATCGCGAACATGACGCCCATCGCGATCAGGTATCCGAGCATGGCGTCCAGATCAACGTGCACGCCGTCGGGCGTAATCTTGATGGTATCGATCGCCGCGCCCTGCAAAGCGGGGCCTGCGAGATCGGTCACGGTTACAACGACCATGATCAGAACGAGAAAGATCAGCAAAAGCTTGCTCTTTCCAATGTATTTGAGAAGTCGGCCAAGCGTCTTGCCAAGATTTTTCGGTTTTTCGGCGTTGACACGGGCGTTCATCGGGCCGCGTCCGCCGCCCGGGCCTCCTCCCATAGGACGAAGGGGCGGCATCGTGGAATTTGGCTTTTGATTATTCATGCTCCTGCCCTCCGTTTCCCATTTGTGAATGATAAATATCGCGGTAGGTCGCACTCGTCTGCATCAGCACGTCGTGCGGTGCACAGTCGCGGATCGTTCCGTCCTCAATGACGGCGATGCGGTCGGCGTGGCGCACGCTCGCGATACGCTGGGCGATCATGATGACCGTCGTATCCTTCAGCTCGCGGTGCAAAGCCTCGCGGAGCTTGGCCTCGGTTGCCAGATCGAGCGCCGAGGTCGCGTCGTCGAGAATGAGAATCTCGGGACGGCGCACAAGCGCGCGGGAGATCGACATTCTCTGCTTTTGTCCGCCCGAGAGAGAGGCACCCTTCTCAGCGATGTAGGTATCATATTCCTCGCGGAAGCTCCGCACGAAATCGCCTGCCTGCGCCGTTTCGGCAGCGATGGCGACCTCCTCGTCGGTCGCGTCGGCGCGGCCCACTCGGATATTCTCGGCAATCGTACCGGAAAACAACTCGCTCTTCTGCATCACGAAGGCCATCTTCGCACGAAGGGAGTCGAGATCGTAATCCTTGACCGGTACGCCGTCCACGCGCACCTCTCCCTCTGTCGCGTCGTAGAAGCGCGGGATCAGATTGACAAGCGAGGTCTTTCCCGAGCCCGTCGCACCGATGATGGCCAAGGTCTCGCCGCGCTTGACCTCTAGATTGATGTCATGAAGCACGGGGCGGCCGAGCGCACCGGGGTAACGGAAGGCCACGTCCTTAAAGGTCACGGCAATCTCGTCCTCGGCCTCCTTGACCGTTCCGCTTTCAATGACAGGGTACTCGTCGAGCACCTCGCCGATGCGTCGCGTCGACGCCATCGCGCGTGATACCGACTGCAAAAGCATAGTCAGCATCATCATCGACTGCAAAATCTGCGTTACGTAGGTGATCGCGGCCATGATCGTACCAGCCGTCATGCCCGTACCGGCGACGTTATTGATCTGCCAACCGCCAAAGTAAATAATGGCAATGACCGCCGCGTTCATCACAAGGCTGAGCACGGGGTGCATAATCGCCATCAGGCATTGCACGCGGTAATTGGTCTTCATCAGATCCTCGTTAGCCGCACGGAAGCGCTCGCTTTCGTGCTCCTCACTGACGTACGCCTTGACCACACGCGCACCGGTGACATTCTCCTGCACGACCGAGTTCACGCGGTCAAGCTTCTGCTGTACCGTTCCGTAGATTGGAATCGCCTTACGGAGCACGCAGAAAAGCATAATTGCCATCAGCGGCATGGCGCACAGCATCACGAATCCAAAGCTGACATGCAGCGACAACAGCATACACAAGCCGCCTACGAAGAACATCGGCGAGCGAACGAGCATGCGCAGAATCATTTCGGCAAATTCGACCACTGTCGAAATATCGTTAGTCATACGCGTAACGAGCGAGCCCGTGGTAAAGCGATCGGTCTGCTCGATCGAGAGCGACATCACGCGACGATATGCATCACAGCGCAGATCGTGCCCCATACTCTGCGAGGCCTTGGCTGCCGTGTACGCGCAGGTCACACCGAAGCATCCGCCCACAAGCACGACAAGGAGCATCAGCACGCCAAACGTCACAATGACCTGCATCGAGCTGTACGGTCCTGCGCCATAGAGCAATCCCATCACCGTGCTGCCGAGTGCCGAGCCCGATACGTCGCCGCCGGCACCGATGCCGCAGTCGACGATGACTGTCATCAGCTTGGGCAGACAAAGGTCGGCAAAGACCTCGCCGATCATAAGAAGGGGCGAGATGACCGCCAAAAAAGCGTAGGGCTTCAAATAATGAAAAATTCGCTTCATGCCTTTCCCTCCTCCTTTTCCTCGTCCTTTTCGCTCAGCGAGATCAGATTCTCACGAACACGGCCAAGCAAGCTCATCAGCGTGGCAATCTCGTCCTGGGACAGCCCCGACAGCGCATGATCGTCGTTTTTGCGAATGCGCGCGATGGTCTGGGCATCCACCTCTTTGCCGTAATCGGTCAGATACACGCGAATGACACGGCGGTCGTCGGGATCACTCCGACGCTCGACCATGCCCTCTTCCTCCATTTTTTGCAAAATGACGCTGACCGTCGGCGGGCGCAGATGCGTCGCTCCCACCAGCTCGCGCTGGCAAAGGCCATCCGATACGGCGATCATCGATAAAATAGCGCGCGCCCCGGGCTGGGACAGCACGCCGTCCATCTCTCCCTCCCGACGCAGGCGGGCGTGGAAGAGCCTCGAAATGTCATTACATAGCTTGACCGGTGTGTCGCGTAGCTCCTTACGGGGTGGCGGCACGATCCGTCTGCATTTTTTCATGTACGCTTCTCCTTTGATTTAATTAGTTTTCTAACTAATTATACCACTCCTTCCTTCAAAAAGCAAGTATTTTTTGCCGGTTTTCGCGATTTATTTTCCTTTTATTTTTTATTGTCTCTCCGAAAAAAATGGTTTTTTGCAATAATATTGCATGGCATGTTCGACGACAGATTGCGCAAGATAATAGAGCGAATCGAAAAACAAATTTCATTCGTATCGGTTACGTCCGATTGCACTCCAATTCACAAAAAGGAAACTAAATCATGGCAAAAAGAAGCATGCGAGTTTTTGCCTCTCTCCTGATCCTTCTCTTTGTATTTTCCGCATTCGGTGTCGGTCACGACGCACCGCCGACAGCCGATTGCATTTCCTGTTTTTCTTCCCTCTCCATGCGTCCCATCGTACGATCGGGACGCACACAAGCGTCCACCGCTCACGCATCGCAAAGCGTGAGTTTCTCTAAAGATATCCTGCTCTATCCCGGTGGCATGCCCTTCGGGGTTAAATTTATGACCGAGGGCGTTCTCATCGTCGGCTTTTGTGACGTACAGGGCAAGGGCGCGGCCGGCAATCCCTCGATCGTGGCGGGCTTGCGCGCAGGTGACACGATTCTGCGGGTCAATGGCAATCTCCTCACCTGCGCGTCCGAACTCAACGACATCGTAGAAAACGGCAACGGCGCAACCGTAACGCTTCGCTATTGCCGCGAAGGCAAAGAGTATGAAACCACTCTCACCCCCGTCTATTCATCCGCTGAGGGACGGTATAAAAGCGGCGCGTACGTCCGCGACAGCGGCGCTGGAATCGGTACGGTCACCTTCATCGTGCCCGAGACCTACGCCTTCGGCGGCCTCGGCCACGGCATCTGCGACGCTGACACGGGCGAGCTGATCCCCATTCAGCGCGGCTCGGTGGTCGGTGTCACGATCAACGGCGTCATCAAAGGCCTCGCGGGCGCCCCCGGTGAGGTCAAGGGCTATTTCAGCTCGGGAAAGACGGGCTCTCTGATTGAAAACACGGAATGCGGCGTGTATGGCGTATTCGGCTCGCTTCCGAAGGGCTGTCATAGCGATCCCATGCCTATTGGAACGCGAGACGAGCTCAAATGCGGCAAGTCATACGTCTATTGTACGCTTGATTCCAACACCGTAGAGCGTTACGAGATCGAGATCTCCGAGATCCGCCGCGATGCCACGTCGAATAAATGCTTTACGGTCAAGGTCACGGATCCGCGCCTGCTTGAAAAGACGGGCGGCATCATTCAGGGTATGAGCGGCAGCCCGATCATTCAAAACGGCAAGCTCGTGGGCGCGGTCACCCACGTGCTCATCAACGACCCTACCACGGGCTACGGAATATTCATCGAGAATATGCTCAATCAAATGGGAGACCTAGCTGCGTAAGCTCAAAATCGAATAAAAATGTTGTCCTTATCATAACACAATCCTATTTGGTGTTATTTTAAGGACAACAATTATTTTTATGAGTTATAGAGGCAAAATGTTGTCCTTATTATAACACACTCGTTGTGGTATCGTTCAAGAGATAGGTGTGGACTACTTCACAAATTTATGATATAATTACAAAAAACCTATTGACCTTACAGTTAACTATAATGTTATAATGATACCGAAGGAGGCGATGACATGATAAAAATAGGTGATTTGGCAAAGATTTGTAATGTCAGTACGCAAACTTTGCGGTATTATGATGCTGAAGGCGTACTAAAGCCGGATATTACCGATCCGTCAAGCGGATACCGATTTTATTCGGTCGCTGCTGTTGAAAACTATAAAAAGATTTTGTTTTACAAGGAACTTGGGTTTTCCTTGGATGAAATCAAAAAAATACAGTTGGCTACAAACGAAGAACTGAAAGATATTCTAAAAAACAAAAAAGCAACCTTATCAGAATCCATTGACAGATTCAAGGAACAAATCAAAACAATAGACGGTATTTGTGAAGAAAATCAGAAAAAGCCTGTTTTGTCTGAAATACTTCTTTTGCCTTTTGAAAACGATGCACAAGTAGTTGGCAAATGGCAGCTTTGCGGAAAGATCCTTGATGAGAATGACTTGACATCTTTGGAAGACATAGGTGCAGATATCGCCGACAAGGAAATCATTTTTATGCCGGGCGGTGCATTTGCTTGGAAGTATTTTTGGACTAAAGGAACACTTTACAGAATTTCTCCGAAGTACACATTCGCTATTCCTAATTTATATAGAACTGTTGAGCAAAATGGAATTCGATATATGATCATTCAATTTATGAGCGATGATTGTATTGATAATGGAGAAGATACACTGATGCTCCTTTACCGACAAATCGACAACGTAGCATATACGGAACATCAAATACGTCCTCATATTGATAAAACCGATATGCCGTTCGTTGATGATGAATTGGTTTATGGCGAGTGGATAGCATTTGATTATGTACCCACGATATCTGATTTTAATCCCGAAGTCCGTTACAGCAATAAAGAGGATATTTATGCCGTAGATATCAAATTCTTGTCGCGCGGTATCTGTACAAGAACGATCCGCGCTACGTCGGGGAATGCAACCTATATGCTCCGATACACCAAGGGCTTTGTTCTCAATGATAAGGAAATGACTGCCGAAGAATATCAGATCAAATCAAAAAATGGCAAGGAGTTCCTTTTCGTGCAACACAAATCCGGAGATTATTTTTACGGTGGCATGACACCGCATTGGTATGTTTTTGAAAGAAAGGACAATTAACATGAAAAAATATATAGCTTTAATTTGTGCAATCCTCATGCTGTTATTGACGGCTTGTAACAATCAAACACCTACCGATACTCCTACACAATCGGAACAACCAACAGATAACGGTGAAACTACACCTCCTCCGGAGGAGAAAAATCCTATAAACACTATGGAAAAGCTGGCAGATGTAGACGGAGTACTTTCCGTAACTAAGCAGACATTTTCACAACAGATCAAGGGTGCAGTAGCGTACAAGGTGCTTTATGAGTCGAAAAACGGAAAATTGGCAGCCGATGTTGTTCTGCCCGACGATTATGAAAAGGAAAATAAAAATTATACAGTTTTGATATATTTCCCTCAAATAGGCACATATATAGAATCCCTCGCATCAAATTACGCGCTTAAAGATATTATCGTAATTCGTCCGTATGCAAGAGGATATGGCGAAAGCGAAGGAGTGAGAGATCTTGGTGGAAAAAAGGATCTCGAGGATTCCCAAACGCTTTTGGAAATATTTGATTCTGCAAGCTTTATCGAAAACTCCAAAATCTTCGTCGCAGGTTCTTCTGAAGGATCTGTTAATGCGCTTCGCTTGTTTGCGGAGGATACTGAAAAGCGAATCACCGGTTGCGCTGTTGTTGACGTAATATCTGATCTTCCTTCATTCGGAGAATTTAGAGGCGAAGGCGTACAGAATCTCTTCGCATCTTTGATTGGCAAGACATATGAAGAAGCCCCCGAGGAATATGACCTTCGCTCTGCGGTAAAATTTAGTGGAAAGCTCGACAGACCCATTTTGATGCTTCATTTCCTGCAAACGCCTATAGTGTCTGTGGAGCAAACGGATGCACTCTATGATCTAATAAAGGATACGAACAAAGAGTGTACCTATCATAAAATTGATGCTTTGTCCGGTGATTTTCAGGGAGAGAGCCTGCAGAGATTGCTTTCTTGGATAAATAAGTATGATTAAACGGATTATTTCACTCCTTTTGATATTATTGGTTTTGTGTAGCTTGGTAAGTTGTAATCAAGATGATGCCAATATCAATGAATCAACAGATACAACATCCAAAGTTGAAGAAACAGGATCAACGCCCATAGAACAGACTGACTCTGATTATATCGTTTGCACCGTTTGGATGAAATTCTATTTTTCGAAAAAGGAATTTGAGGAATCGGATATTACAGATATTGTAACCGAAGCAGAATCCGTGATGGCAGACGTTAGGAACTATCTCAAAGTAAATTATACTTTAGAAGAATCAGAAGAAACCGTTTGCTATTTTGACAGCACGTATCGAAATAAAGATGGACAAAAACGCTCATGGTGTTCTTGGGATGAAAAGGAAATGCACTGTATTTCGCTTGATGATTTTGTTCACGAATATGTGCATATGATAAGCGAAAATAACGATGACCTAGTTTACCATCCGAGCAAACTCTTTAGCGAAGGTTTTGCACAGTATGTAAGTTTAAATTTTTACGATGGGATTGCAACAAAACAGTATGCCTTTTTCAAGGAAGAGTCCGTTTCCAAAAATTCAAACGCATCGGAGCATCAGATGATCTGCAATCTTTTATCGGACAACGAGCTTGCATATAACGCTGAAAACTACAACAAAGCTTTTGTCGCAATATTGGATAAGAATTACGATGTTTCAAAAATTGATGTAAATAGTGATTTTTACAAATACAACATCGGACATATTTTTGTCGATTATTGTATCAATCAACTTGGCGGACTTGAAAAATTTATATCCGTGTATTGTGATAGCGTGACAGTTGCTGATGTATATGGAAAATCTGTTGATGAACTTGTTATTGAAGCTTGTACATATAATTCAACTTTCTTCTTTAAATAGATAAAAACACTTCATAGAGTAACCATTTAATCGCTCTCGGCAGCTATCTATTGTGAATTTTTCGTTAAAAAGTGTTGTCCTTTATTGACCACACTACTGAGCGGCAGCCCGATCATTCAAAACGGCAAGCTCGTCGGAGCTGTCACCCACGTGCTCATCAACGACCCCACCATGGGGTATGGGATTTTCATTGAGAATATGCTGAATCAGATGGGGGATTTGGCGTCGTAAGAAAAAGGCAATATCATTCCGAATATCGGGTGATATTGCCTTTTTACTATTTCGTCTTATGTTCAGGATAAGATAACAAAGATGTATCAATATTATTCTTTTTAATCAATTCCACAGAATCCAAGGTATCGTTCTCAAATTGAGCGTTGATATTTTTTATTTGTTCCTTGTCTAATTTTATCACCGTTTCATATTCTAATGACTGCTTCAACATATCCTTTGCACCCATAGTCATGCTATCATCATCGTCTTCAATCGTAGTGTTGTTTACACTTTCTATAAATTCCCAAGTGTCCGTTTTGTAATGATACTGCCACGCCCAATAGCTACTAACTGCAGCACCATAACTATTAGTTCCTGTAATATGCAACACCGCGCGTTGCCCCCAAGGCGTATTCTTCGCCTCCGAATCATACCACGCTCTATAATATGCATCGCGAAGAACAAACGAAGATGGATCCTTCAACATTTCAGCGGACTTCGCGCTTAAAACCGCTATTACATTCTCCGCTAAAACATTGTTTTTTTCCGAATCATCGGCCTTTTCATAGGCTTCCTCGTAATTTCCCTTAGCCATCAACTTCTCGGGAGATTGACATGCGGTCAAGATCATTACCAAGATAAGTAGAACAGAAATGATACCGAGCATTGACTTTTTTTGTTTTTTCATAATATTTCTCCTTTAATCATTTTGAAGCGTCAAAAATTTAAACATATAGTCGCGCAAACTACAAAAACATTCTTCCATTGCATATTCTTCATATGTTGCTGTTCGGTTTATTGCAGTCTCCAAAACGCATTTACAACGATTTGCCACATCAAAAAGGCACATAATACGTGCATCAATTATTTGATAAAAAACATTAAATGATTTTGAAATTTCGTCTAATGAATATCTTTTCCCTACACAAAAGCTAAAATCATCATAAGCATCTTTTAATTTTTTTAAATATGCTAAACTACAATCGTTAAACTGATAGGTTTGATCTTTGAGAGTATCAAGCAACCAATTGTGTATCAAGCCAAACTGAACATCATTCATCTAAAGCCTCCTTAATATAAGATTACTTCAAGTTTAATATTTACTCTATGTCATAGACAATATTTTTTCCTTTATTTCACCACTTTTCCAAATCTGTTTTTATTGTCTTTTTATAGAGTATATTTATATTATACTCTATTTATAGACAATTGTCAACAGTTTGAGCATATTTTATAATGATATTATAAGGAGGCAGATATTATGATTTCTTATGCTCCATTTTACGCGACATTAAAAAGAAACGGTATTTCAACATATAAGTTAATTAATACCTACGGAATTAGTAGAAGCTTAATAGACAGATTAAAGCATGACAAACCCATAAGCACCGTTACCCTAAATGATCTATGTACCATTCTTGATTGCAATGTTGAAGATATTTTAGTGTATATTAAAGATCACTAAAAAAAGGCAATATCATTCCTCGCGGTTTGATATTGCCTTTTTCCATTCGGATCATTTAAATGATTTCCAATCCGTTCGCATCGGGCAGAGGCGGATAGACGTCATCGAGGGTATCGGAGTACCAATACGCGACCGACGAGATGTCATCCTGCAGGGGCATATAGCGCTTGCCGCTCCGCCAGCCGAGTGCCTGAATGGTCACGCGCAGATCCTTCTCAAAATAGATCGGATCGACGATGTGCCAGCGATACATATTGAAATAGGGCTGGGGGCGATAGAGTGTGTCGGTTTTGCAAACCTTGGAAAGTCCTGCGTAGGGCGTGGTGAACTCGGTGTACTTGTCCTCGACGTCAAAGTTGTACGCACCGCAGAAATAATCCTCCGTGCCCGTGCCGCAAATCGAGGGGAACTCGCCGTCGCCGTCGATATAGAACTTGATCTCGCCCTCGCCCCACCAGCGGTTGGACTTGACGCCCCAATGCATATACGTGCCGACGTAATGGCCGCGCCCCTTGACGTTATCCAGAATCACGTAGGGCTCCTTATAGGGCAGAGGGTTCACGCGGCGGAACTGCGCGTGAAAATAAAGGCTGTCGGGATCGATCTGCTTTTCCTCACAGTCGATCTGATAATAGACCTTGATGGCCTCCTCGCTGATGTTCTCGATCTCCATGCGGAAGGACGAGAAATAAGGCATCTCAAAATAGCTGTTATGACCGCGCGCGGGATTGACGCAGATCGCGAGGCTCGAGATCTGACGGAATTCGGTGTGGTCAGCGTTGGCGAAGAAATCCGAGAGCGGTACCTCGACCGACGGATTTTTTGCGCCGTCAAACCAGATGCGCAGAATAAGCAGGCGTCCCGCAGGTGCGGCATCGGTGATCCAGATGTGCTTGATCGCACCCTGACCCTTGACGTCGGCCATCACAAAGCTTGTGCCCGCCTCGACCATCACAAAGGGGTTGACCTTCCAGCCTTGACCGAGCTCGCGCGAGGCAAGAGAGGCGCTTCCCTCCACAGCCATACCGCCTTTTCCCTTCTCACCCGTAAAGTTTTAGGGGCAGACCGAGAAGGTGCGGATATTCTTTTTCGTTGTCAGATTATGTAGCATAGGAACCTCCCAACCCATTTTATTGATGTCATTATAACACAAGCAGCGCCGAAAGTCAATCGGCGGTGCTTGTTTTCGTGCTATTTTTTCACCCGCAACGTGCGGTGCCACACGTTGACGTGGCTGAGCTCATAGTTCTTTGAGTTCTGAACGAGAAGACCTTTTTTGTTTACCACTCGGCAACCGAGCCGTCGGCGTGGTGCCAGACGGGGTTTTTCCAATTATGAGGTGTCTTGTTTTCCTCAATCACCAGCTCGCGGTTGACGTCCACGCCAAGTCCCGCCCGCTTCGGCAGGGCGACGAAGCCGTCGACGAAATCAAAATCTGCCTGATTGTGCACGTAATCGAGCACGCTCTTGCCGACGTTATAATGAATACCGATGCTCTGCTCTTGAATGACGGCGTTGTAGCTCGTCGCGTCGACATTGAGGCAAGCCGCAAGGGCGATCGGTCCGAGCGGACAATGGGGTGCGAGGGCCACGTCGTAGGCCTCGGCCATGGCGGCGATCTTCTTGACCTCGGTGATGCCGCCCGCGTGCGAGAGATCGGGCTGAATGATATCGACACCGCCCGCTGTCAAGAGACGCTTGAAATCATAGCGCGAGAACAAACGCTCGCCCGTGGCGATCGGAATGTTACAACAAGCGGCAATTTCTCGGAACACCTCCATATGCTCACAGAGCACGGGCTCCTCGATGAACATCGGGTCAAACTCCTCGATCTTCTTCGCAAGCACCTTGGCCATCGGCTTGTGCACGCGGCCGTGAAAATCGATTGCAATGCCGAAGGAGCGGCCGCAGCTCTCGCGAATGGCAGCCACACGCTCAAGTACGGCATCGATCTTGTCGTAGGAGTCGATCATCTGCAGCTCCTCGGTCGCATTCATCTTGATCGCGGTAAAGCCCGCATTTTTCTTTTCGAGGGCCGCGCGGCCGACATCACTCGGACGGTCTCCGCCGATCCAGGAATACACGCGCATACGATCACGGCATTTGCCGCCCATCAGCTGCCATACGGGCACGCCGAACACCTTGCCCTTAATATCCCAAAGCGCTTGATCGATACCCGAAATGGCACTCATCAGTACACCGCCGCCACGGTAAAAGCCCGCGCGGTACATCGTGCTCCAAAGCCCCTCGATATCGGCAGGATCGTTGCCCAGCAGATAGTCCTTCATTTCATTGACGCATGCGAGCACCGCCGCCGCGTGTCCTTCCAGAACGGCCTCGCCCCAGCCGACGAGCCCCGCATCGGTCTCGATCTCGACAAAGCCCCAACGGGGGCGAACGAAATAGGTATGAACGGCTGTAATTTTCATGCTTCTTTCCTCACTTTCTCTATGCTCTCGACAAGCGAGGCCACGTAAGTCGCGGCCGCCTTCCAATCTCTTGCAGCAACGGCATCCTTCGGTAAGATGTTACTGCCAAGCCCCACGCCAAGATAGCCGTGGCGCAAAAATTCGGTCATGTTTTGTTGGTTGACACCGCCGATGGCCACGTATTCCGTACCGTCCAGCGGCCCTTTGAGATGCTTCGCGTAATTCATGGGCATATCGGCCGCGGGAAAAAGCTTGAGTGTGTCGAAGCCGTGGCGCAGACACGCCGTCACATCGCTCGGTGTCAGCACACCGGGTAGCATGGCGATCTTCTCTTGCTCGCAAAAGCACAGCACCTCCTCGTCGGTCGAGGGGGAAAGTAAAAACTGTGCGCCCGCATCGATAGCCGCGCGCGCCCGATCCACGGTAATAGCCGTACCTGCACCGACGTACGCCGTATCGCCAAAATGCTTCCTCAAGCGCGCGATCTGGTCGAGCGCCCCCTCGGTATTGAGTGCGACCTCGAAGAAGCGTACGCCGCCCTCAGCAATCGCCCCTGCATACGCGAGCAGATGCTCGTCGGGCACCCCGCGCAAAATGGCTAATAGGGGATTTTTCGTTACGATTTCTCTCATGTTCATCATACGCGTTTCAACCTCTCATTCAGTTGTTCTCTCGTTGGATAGCCGTTGACGTCGCCGACCGTTTCGGTCGCCATCGCGCCGACGATCGCGCCCATGCGCCCTGCCTCTGCGAGGGGCTTCTTCTCTAACAGACCGCACAAAAAGCCTGCGTTGAAGCCGTCACCCGCGCCGACGCTATCGACCGACGTACACGCCACGGGCGGAATAAAAACAAATTCCTCACCCGACGCACACCACGCGCCGCGCCCACCGTCCTTGATTGCCACGTAGCGAACACCCTCGCCGAGCAAATGCTCGGCAAGCGCCTCGGGAGAATCGGTACCGTACAGCTCGTAGCCCTCACAAAGGCCGAGGAGTGCAATGTCCGATGCCTCCAGAAGCTCGCGCAAGAGCGGTGTATAGTCCTTTCCCTTCCAGATCTTGCGGCGGATATTCGGATCAAAGGAAACGAGAATGCCTTGCTCCTTTGCCCACGCGAGCGCCGCAAGCACGGTCTGCTCGCAGGTCTCACTGAGTACGGGCGTGATGCCCGTCAGGTGCAAAATACGTGCTTCTTGCAGATCCTCAAAGGGAATCCCATCGGCCGAAAGGTGACTCGTAGCCGAATTTTCGCGATAATAATAGACGGTCGTCGTGTCCTCGACGATCTCCTTGATCATCAATCCCGTGCGATGTGCCCGATCGGTGCGAACGTGCGAGACATCCACGCCCTCGCGTGCAATGCTCTCACACACGTATCGGCCAAGCTCGTCGTCACCGACGGCCGAGATCCACGAGGCGCTATGACCAAGGCGCGCCACGCCGATCGCGGTATTGCTCTCCGCACCTGCGATGCGAAGGGAAAAGCTCGCCACGTCGGACAGCTTCCCCTGCGAGGAAGGAGCCATGACCGCCATCGTCTCGCCAAAGGTTATCAGTTCCACAATTTTTTCCTCCTCGTGTATTGCTCCATCACACGCCCAAGCCGTGCGGCGGCCTCGCGCAAGGCCGCAATCATTTCTTCCCTTTTGCTCTCGTCATAACGAAATACGGGAACGGCCACGCTGACGGCGGCCGCAATCTCACCCACGACTCGCACGGGAACGGCCAGACAACGAATATAGGCCGTCGATTCCTCGCATTCCCATGCGTAGCCGTCCTGTTCAGCCGCAGCAAGCTGTCGCGCAAGCGCAGAAAAATCCGTCACGGTCCGCTCTGTCATGGCTTGCAAGCCCTCGGGATAAAGGGCGCGAAGCCCCTCCTCATTTTTCCCTGACAGAAGGGCCTTCCCAAGTCCCGTGGCGTACGCGGGCAGGCGCGTACCGATTGATGTCAGCACACGCAAGGGCTGATCGGAATCGACCTTGTCAAGATAGCGAACCTCTCCGCCCTCGGGGATACCGAAATAGCAGGTCTCGCCAAAGCGATCGGACAGACCTTGCAGTTCTCTGTGAACGAGTGTCATCGGCTCGCTCTGTGAGGCGTTGCCGATGGCGTACAACGCCACGCCGGGCAGATATTGCTCCCCCTCTCTGTACAAATAATGGTGCTCGCAGAGGGTGGAAACGATGGGCAACAGCGTGCTCTTCGGCACGCCGATAACCACTGACAGCTCGGACAGCCGCAGACCGTCGTTCTGTGCGAGCACAGCTTCCAAAACGCGGATCACGCGTTCGGTCGGTGCATGCATATCTCCTCCTTGTTCGTATATACGAATATTGTTCGCAATTGCTTTTCTTTATTATACACCGTATCGGTTTTCTTGTCAAGCATTTTTCAAAACTCCTCTCTTGACTTTGCTCGTTTTGTATGCTATAATGAGGGCAATTCACCATCCTCGAAAGGAGCTCTTTATGACTCTGACGATCAAGAAACAATATCTGGTCTTTCCCGTCAATACGAAAGCGATACAAAGAACGCTGACGCTTTTCGAGGGCGATCTTCCCCTTTGCTCCCTCAAGCTTTTTCTGGATTCCGAGCATCCCGATTTTTATGCCTACGTTGACGTCGCACGCTTTCTCGGCCGAACGCTGACGCTTTCGATCGAGCCCAAGACAGAAATTCCCCTCCGCGAAGCCGACACGCTTGCATACACGGCCAATTACCGCGAAACCTTCCGTCCACAGGTGCATTTCACGGTCAAAAACGGCTGGCTCAACGACCCGAACGGTCTTGTTCGCGTCGGCGACACCTATCATTTGTTTTATCAATTCACCCCCACGGCGCCCTTGGCAGGCAGCATGCATTGGGGACACGCGACAAGCCGTGATCTCTTGCATTGGCGGGAGCAGGATCCCGCGCTCTTTCCCGATGAGACGGGCGACAAGTGGTCGGGCTCGGCCATCATCGATCACGACAACGTATCGGGCCTGCAGGAGGGTAACGAGCCTCCCGTTCTGCTGTACTACACGGCAACCGATCCCTTTGCCCAGTACGTGGCCTATTCGACCGACGGATTGAAAACCATAAAAAAATACGGCACCGAGCCCGTCGTCGGCCACATCATGCGCCAGAACCGCGACCCGAAGGTCATGTTCTGCGAGGAACGTGGCGACTACCTGATGGCCATTCACCTCGCAACGCCGCGTTTTCTCCTTCTCTGCTCTCGCGATCTGTTGCATTGGAAGCCTCTCCAGGAGCTCTCCCTGGAGGGCGACGGCGAATGCCCCGATCTTTTCCCTCTCTGCGACCAGCACGGCAAGCGCCATTGGGTCTTTATCGGTGGCCGAAGCCGTTATCTCGTGGGAGATGTGACGGCCGATGGCTTTGTTCCCGTACAAGAGCCGCAATCGCTCTACTATGGCGGTGTCGTGCAGGCGGGGCAAACCTTCTCGGGACTGCCCGACGGGCGGATCGTGCGCATCGATTGGGATCGTTGGCTTATCGACACGCCCCCCTTTGCGGGACAGATGAGCATTCCCTACGAGTTGACTCTGCGCGAGCAGGACGGCCGCTATCTCTTGTGCGCCGCGCCGATCCGTGAGCTCGAAACGCTTTTTGAGGGAGAAATCAAAAAAGAAAGCCTCTCCCTCTCGCCTGACGAAGGGTGGCAGACGTCCTTAGAAGCCAAGCCCTATCATCTGCGCTTGAAGGCCGAACGCTTCGTCGAGACACGGCTCGTGCTCACGATATTTGGCCGAACGGCCGTGCTTGACGGCAGAGCGAACACCCTGACGCTTGGCAATACGGTCGCACCGCTTCGCAAAGGCGGCACGGGGCTTGACCTTTGCCTCATTCTTGACCGATGCAGCATCGAGATCTTTTCGGATGGCGGCACGGTCTATCTCGGCGGGGTCACACCGGAAACGGTCGCGGATCCCCAGCTTCCCTCCCTCATCCTTTCCACCGATACGCCCTGCACGGTGGACGTCACGCTTCATTCCTTGCGTTCCATCTGGGAATAAGTAGCTTTATTTCTTAAAATTTGTCGAAATTCACGTTTTGAGAAAGAAAGCAAAGTCCCATAAATTTCGCATACCTTCCGTCTCTTTGGCATATGCTATTTTATACGCCACATAAGAAACGGAGAGAAGCAAAATGAAAAAAACACCCAACGAGCTCTATCATACCACGGCGGTCTACCGTGGAAAAAGCTATGTCACCCGAGAATGTATTACCGGCAAGCTCTCCTTTTTTGTCAAAGGCGGGCAGACGGTCGCACGCGACGCCACCATTGCCGTGCTCACGCCGAGCACGGAGGCTGCGTTTCTCGCGACGAACGACGCTTCTTCCACAGTAGCCGCTGTTTTTATTGGCGAACGTCCCTCGGACGCCCTTTGTACCTATGCAGGCAAACACGAGCTCCCCCTGCTGATTCTCGGAAAGCTCTCACCCGAGCACAATGGCAAGATCGCCATTCTCGATTCCCGAACGGCGACGCTCTTCGTTGATCCCGATCTTGAGACGCTGGAGCGCTACGCCCGTCACCTGCGCCTGTCGGCCGATTATCGTCTGCTTACACTCTCCCCTACCCTTTGTGCCTGCCATTGTGCCGTTCCACTCACCAAGGCTTGCCCCTCCGCCCTGTTTGCGAATGGGCGCATGCTTCCCGCCACCGACAACGAGCGCATTTCGGCCACAGAGGACGAGGAAGCACTCTTTGAAGCCCTGCGGGATCTTGCCGAAAACGCCGTAGGAGTACCCATGCTCCTTCCCATTCGGGTCTACGAGCTACAGACCGAGCAGGGTATTTCTTCGCTGCAAACGCGTCTACGCGCCCTCCTGCGCGCCGCCGTTTACGGCTCTTTTTCTCTGCTTTTTGAAGGGCTTTACAGCGCAGAAGCAGCCAAGACGGCCTTTGCGATCCTCGATCGGGTCATTTGCGAATTGGCCGCCGAGGGACGGGAGCACGACCGTCAGCTTCCCCGCGGCATCGCTGTGGAATCTTTGCTTTTGCTTCATGAGATGGAGTCCTGTCCGCCCCTCGATTACGTCTGCCTTGATTGGGATCGTTTACTTCGCACCGCCCTGCCCCCCTTTGCAGGAAAGACGCCGCCCATCGAAGCCAAGCATGCTTTTCTGCAGATGCTGAACGGTTATACGCAGCGTATACAAGCACCGATCTGTGCCCGTACGGTGCATGCCCCTATGATCCATGGATGGCGGTGTGAGGATACCGTGGCGAGCGGCATTTGCACGCTGTTTGTACCCGAGGCACACCTCGGTGCATGGTGCGAATGGCGCGACAATTGCGACGAAAAAGGAAAGGCTTCTCCTGCTGAAAAAAATTAAAAAACTTTCAAAAATCTCTTGACAATCCGAGAAAAGTGTGGTAATATATATAGGTACGAAATCGAAAGGTTCGTATATGCGGCGTTAGCTCAGCTGGATAGAGTGTTTGGCTACGAACCAAAAGGTCGGG
>CAYULZ010000007.1:0-20703 GCA_964445865.1 uncultured Lachnospiraceae bacterium
CATGCTGACGGTGCGCCCGCTTGATGCCAACGGAAAATGGCAGATCAAAACGGACGGCGCGTGCCGGACGATTTTTGGGATTTTTCTGCGGTCACGCCGAAGCCGAAAAGCATTTCTCCTCATCGAAAAAGCGTCGAGACGGTGGACGTCGTCTCAACAAGGCATGAAGGCGGGGAAGCGGCCGTGTATTCTCACGGGGATACGGTCATTCATCGCGTGATCTCCCCAGAGCGGCCGTCGGTCGGCGAGGAGGCCTTTGCCGCTTGCGAGCAGTATTCTTGTACCGAGAGCCTTATTCACACGGTGACTCTAAAAAAATGGGCTTGCGCCTATCATTTTTATGACGAGTTTTTGCAGGATGCGTTGCGTTATCACGCTGTCGAGGGCGCAGAAGCTCCCTATGTTTCCTTTTTCTCCTACGTTCCGCAATACAACCAGCTTTCGGCGTCTCAACTCGCGTTTTACCTATGGTGGCGTGAGAATTGCCGACGCGGTATCTTTTTGAAAACCGATTACAGTTATCTCTTGCTTTACGTATTCGAGCTGATTAATCTGGGCGACCACGCTGACGTGCGACAATCGCAACGGATGCTGACCGAGCTTTGGAAGCAGTATCACGAGGTCTTTCCTGCTGTGGTGGGCAAGCTTTCGCGATGGATCTGCGATTTTTCTCTGATCCACCGTCTGCCGCCCCCCGACAATGCGGACACGGCGCTCGTGCGAAACGAAGCGGTGTTGAAAGAGTTTTACATTGCTATGCCGAGTGACGATATGCAGGCCTGCGCGCGCTCCTTGCTGAAATACTGTTCCTCTTACGATTATCGGACGAGCAAGTTTGCGACGGGAGAAAATTTGGTACTTTACCGTGAGCACATGCTTGGTGTTCTTATGTATGTGCTTCGGAATTTTCAAGGCGAGTCGGGACTGTTGCGTGATTTTGCAGGCGGAGACAGCCGCATGATTCGCAACGCTTACGAGGGCGCACTTTGCTGTGCCGAGCAAAAGTATCGCATAGAGATCGAATATTGCTCCTTCTCGCGCACCAACGAGCTTCGGTATTTGATCGGTGACATCTTAAAATACGCCGAAAACAAGCTCCGTGTCTACCTCGGTATCAAATCCAGGCTCTCGGTCTATTCGGTAACTCAAGAGCTGCGAGAGGTCATTGACCGCTATTTTGAGCAGTCCTTGAAGCCGCGTACAGCGGGGCGGACAAAGAGGGAGGAGACACACGAATACGATGCCTTGTACGAGCTTCCAAGGAAGCCGTTTTCCTTGGCGGATGCGCACAAGATTGAGGAAGAGTCGTGGAACACAACCAACGATTTGATTGTGGCCTTTGAGGACGATATGGGTGAAGCAGAATCTGTGCCGATGGCGGAGCAGATACCCGATCTTCTACAGTCTGTGGCCAAAGAGGAGGAAGGTGAGCTGTGTGCTGCTCTTGGTGAATGGCTCCCCTTTGCCAGAGCCGTTCTTAACGGCGATTCCGTCCAACAGAAAGCGGAGTCATTACGCCTTGACAAGATGGCGGATTGGATCGTCGACGAGATCAACCGCATCGCGGCCGACGTGATGGGCGATATTCTCATCGAGAACGACGGTGACGGTTATACGGTAGTTGAGGATTACCGGGAGATGCTTTGAGCATGCCCGAGAAATAGTTAGAAGGTGAAATGATGAATCAAGATATGAATACGCAAAAAATACCGAAGCGCATATTGAATTCCTTACTGCTGTCGGTTTCTGCAGGTGTCGTTCCGCGTATGGGTGCGCCTTATATTGCCATCGGCAGACGGGATGAGATCGCGGCTCTTTTGTCCGATCTCGAGCAGATTAACGAGGGAAGCGGTACGATGCGCTTTATCGTGGGACGCTACGGAAGCGGTAAGAGCTTTTTGATGCAGCTCGTGCGCGGCTATGCACTGGAGCGCGATTTCGTGACGGCTGATGCCGATCTGTCGCCCGAGCGACGCCTGTACGGCAGTTCGGGAAGCGGCGTGGCAACCTACCGTGAGCTGATGAAAAACATGGCGACGAAATCTTCGCCGGATGGCGGCGCGTTGCCAAAGATGATCGCGCGCTGGATCGACGCCTTGAAGACCAAGGTGGTCGCGGATGGGATCAACCCGGAAAGCGACGCATTTATCAGACGGCTTAATATGGCCGCCGCCGAGACATTGCACGAGGTCGAATATATGGTCGGTGGCTTTGATTTTTGCCGCGTGATCACCGAATATTACCGTGCCTTTATTGAGGGGGACGACGAGCGAAAGAGTGCCTGCTTGCGTTGGCTTCGCGGCGAATATGCGACCAAGACCGAAGCGAGAAATGCTCTTGGCTTTGCCGTTTCCGTGATTATTGATGACGACAACTGGTACGATTTTATCAAGCTGTGGGCTGTTCTCGTACCCTTTATGGGATACCGCGGACTTGTGGTCTTCATCGACGAGTGCGTGAATCTTTATAAGATCACGCATCGTGTCAGCCGCGAGAACAACTATGAAAAGATCCTTGCGATGTTCAACGATACCTTGCAGGGAAGAGCGCCGCACCTGGCGCTGATTCTTGGCGGTACGCCGCAGTTTATGGACGATACGCGCCGCGGACTCTTTAGCTATGAGGCGCTGCGAAGTCGTTTGTGCGACAGCCGCTTCGCCGCCGAGGAATACCGCAATCTCGTTGGTCCTGTGATTCGACTCAAGCGGCTTTCGGACGAGGAGCTGTTTGCCCTTATTTCTCGTATTACCAAGCTTTATGCGATCAACTACGGCAAGGAGCCGCGCATCACCGAGACACAGATGACGGAATTTCTCAATTTGTCGCTCGCACGGGCCGGGGCAGATCAGATGATCACCCCGCGAGAAATGCTTCGCGACTATATGACGGTGTTGAACATTTTAATGCAAAACGAGCAGGTGACCTTTGAGGACGTGATCAAGACGGCATTTGCCGGGGAGGGCGAAGAAGCCCCTAAGCCCGACGCTCAAAAGCCCGATGAGGCGGTGCAAGCCTTCCGCGTGAGCTACACGGCAGAGGATATTGAATTTTAAGGAGGAAAGCCGTGACCGAGGCAGATAAGATCTTTTCTCTTTTTCCTGCATTTATTCAGGAATTTATCTATGCGCACGGTTGGAGTACGCTACGTCCGATTCAGCTTGCGGCGGCAAAAACGATTTTTTCGACCGACCGTCATTTGCTTCTCACCTCGTCGACCGCGAGCGGTAAGACCGAGGCCGCTTTCTTTCCCATTCTTTCCAAATTGTGGCGAGACCCCGTCGACGGCGTTGCTGTTTTGTATATCGCTCCCTTGAAAAGCCTGATCAACGACCAATTCGGCCGTATGAGCGAGGTGCTGGAGCAGAGCGGTATCCGCGTGACTCATTGGCACGGCGATGTCGCACGCTCGCAAAAGAAGCAGCTTTTGGAGAAGCCGGAGGGGATTCTTCAAATTACGCCCGAATCACTCGAGGCCATGCTGATCAACCGCCCGAATGATATTGGACGCTTATTTGGCCAGTTGCAATTCATCGTACTCGACGAGATCCATACCTTGACGGGAAGTGACCGAGGCAATCAGATTTTGTGTCAGCTCGCGCGTATCGAGCGCACGATCGGCCGCTCGCCTCGCCGTATTGGCTTGTCTGCAACATTGGGTGATCCCGCGCTGGCGGCGTCGTGGCTCGCGTCGGGAACGGGTCGAGAGACCGATATTCCGCGCTTTGCCGAGGAAAAGACGCATTGGCGTCTGGGGCTCGAGCATTTTTATATCGGTAACCCCTCGCTCGATCAGACAGGAAAAACGAGCGAAGGAAAACCCGATCATGCGGCGCTTGATGCGGGATATGAATACGTTTACGATTGTGTCAAGGATCGCAAATCTCTCGTCTTCTCCAACTCGCGTGAGGAGACCGAATATGTGTGCGCGACGTTGCGCCAGATTGCGCGCCATCGTCATGAGCGCGACGTGTTTTTGATTCATCACGGTAATCTTTCGGCCGCTCTGCGTGAGGAGGCCGAGCTCAAGATGAAGGACGAGGGGATCATGGCCGTCACCTGTGCCACGGTTACGATGGAGCTTGGTATTGACATTGGACGCCTTGAGCGTATTTTGCAAATGGGCGCACCGCATTCGGTGTCATCCTTTTTACAGCGTCTTGGTCGATCGGGACGACGCGGTCAGCCGCCCGAGATGATGATGGTCTTCCGTGAGGAGGAGGCTTTGCCGAACGCGCCTCTGCCGCAGTTGATTCCATGGGATCTGATCCGCGGCATTGCGATCATCCAGCTTTATCTGGAAGAAAAATTCATTGAGCCGCCGCGTGTCAAAAAGGAGCCGTTGAGCCTACTTTTTCACCAAACCTTGAGCATATTGGCGGCAGGCGGAGAAATGACGGCGGCAAGACTTGCCAATACCGTGCTCTCTTTGCCGCCATTTGCCAATGTCTCGCCCGAAATGTATAAGACACTTCTCGTTTCCATGCTCAATCACGATCTGCTTGAGATGACCGAGGAGAGGGGGCTGATCGTCGGCTTGGCGGGCGAAAAGCTTTTGTCGAGCTTTAAGTTTTACGCCGTTTTTCAGGATAGCGAGGACTATACCGTTCGCTGTGAATCGGAGGAGATCGGAACGATTACCACGCCGCCCCCCGTCGGCGACCGCTTTGCCTTGGCAGGACGCGTATGGGAGGTGCTGGAGCTCGATACCCAACGTCGCCTTGTTTACGTCAAGGGTGTGGAAGGGAAGATGGAGGTCTCGTGGCCGGGAGAATTCGGTGAAATTCACACGCGGATTCTGGAGCGCATGAAGCAGGTACTTTGCGAGGACACGGTGTATTCGTATCTGAAGGAAAACGCTCGCCGTCGACTCGAGATCGCCCGCAACGCCGCGCGCAATACGGGCATGCTTCGCCATTCACTCGTCTCTCTCGGCGGCTATACCTACTGCCTGTTCCCATGGCTCGGCACGCGATCCTTCCGTACGCTTCGAAAAATGATCGGCGCGGTCTCGACCGAGCTCGGTATTTCGGGGATGGACTACGAGGGATGCTGCTATATGACCTTCCGTATGGAGCGTGGTGACCGCGATGGGCTTCTGCGTGCGTTGTTGGCCCGCTTTGGTGAGGACGGCGTATCGGCACACGCCCTCGTCAGTCCGAAGGAACTACCGGCTTTTGACAAATACGATTCCTATATTCCCGGGGAGCTGCTCCGCCACGCCTACGCCGAGGATCATCTCGACACGAAGGAGGCCACCATGCGCCTTCAACAGATCGCACAGGAGTAATAACAAAAAATGCCGTTGCAACCGAAAGGTTGCAACGGCATTTTTTATTTGTCTTTTTTGAGTGATTTGCGCGAGCCGTCGGGATACTGAATGACGGTATTGTCCAGTATGCCGCCAAAGGAGAGGCGGAACTCGGCAATGTACTCGTCGCGCAGTGCCTTTTGCTCTGCCTTTTCTTCGTCTGTCAGCGGCTCAACCTTCGACTTGCGTGCCAGCTCATTGATGCGATCAAGCTTTTTTTGTTCCATCGGAGACCCCTTATGCGCGAAGTGAGATGCCAAGCTGCTTTTCCAGGGCGTTCAGAATCTTGCTTGCCGTTTTTTCGGCTTCCTCGACCGTCAAGGTGCGGTCAGCGGCGCGAAGCGTGACGCGCATAGAAACCGATTTCTTCTGTGCACCGAGCTGTGGTCCACGGTAGATATCAAAGAGGGCAACACTTTCGACCAGCTTACCGCCCGCCACCTTCATCGCCTTTTGAATGGTTCCAACCTCCAGTGACTCGTCGCAAACGAACGAGAAGTCACGCGTCGTGGCAGGGAACTTGGGCAGAGGCGTGTAGAGCTTTTCGGTAGCCATCATAGAGAAGATCGCGTCAAAATCAAGCTCTGCGGCGTATACGGGAGTGTCAAGTGCGTAATTCTGTGCTGTCAGCGGATGTACCTGACCGAGCACGCCGATGGTTTTGCCGTCCACGCGGATCTCGGCACAACGGCCGGGATGATACGACACGTTATCCGAAATGGCAACATAGTCAGCGTTTTCGATCGATGCCATTTTCAGTACGTTTTCGCACACACCCTTGAGCGTGTAGAAATCGCAGTCGCCGTACATACCGACCGAGATGACCTTGTTCTCGTTGGGAAGCTTGTCGGCCTCGGTGGGAATATAAACGGTTGCGATCTCGAACAGACGCACGTTCTGGTTGTTGAAATTGTAGTTTCTTGTCAGAATTTCCATCATCGAGGGGAGGGAGGTCGTTCTCATGACGCTCGTGTCCTCACCGAGCGGGTTGGAGATCACAACCGAGCGGCGGAGAGCACTGTCCTCGGGCAGACGGATCTTGTCGTAGTACTTGGGGCTGATGAAGGAGAAGGTCTGGATCTGATCGAGGCCCATGCCGCACATCAGGTGCTCCACGTCAACCTCAAACTGTTGCTTCTTCGTACGGCCACCCTGCGTGGCCTCACCCTTGATGCGACCCGACACGATCTTATTGTAGCCGTAAATTCTTGCAATTTCCTCGGCCACGTCGTTCATGCAGGCGACGTCGGCACGGAAGGAGGGAACGGTCATTTCATTTCCGTTGATCTCGAAGGCAAGCGTCGAAAGGATCTTCTTCATTTCCTCTGCGGAAATATCGGTTCCCAGGAAGCCGTTGATCACGTCGGCATCGAGCGGCAGAACGGTGGGCTCCTTCTTGGCGGGATAAACGTCGATAAGCTCGTTGACGACCTCACCTGCACCGAGAAGCTCCACGAGCTCACACGCGCGCTCAAGGCCGGCATAGCAGTTTTCGGGGTCAAGACCCTTTTCAAAGCGTGCCGAGCTTTCGGTTCTCATACCGTTCTTCTTGGCCGTCACACGAACCGAGGAGCCGAGGAAGCAGGCCGACTCGAAGACGACCGTTTTTGTATCGTCCTTGATTTCGCTGTTTGCACCGCCCATAACGCCCGCAAGCGCGACCGCGCGGTTGCTGTCGGCAATGACGAGCATCGAGTTGTCCAGCGTATGATCCTGATCGTCAAGCGAACGGAAGTTCTCACCGTCACCTGCACGGCGAACCACAATCGAAGATCCCGTCAGGCAGGAATAGTCAAATGCGTGCATCGGCTGACCGTACTCGAGCATGACGTAGTTTGTGATATCGACAATGTTGTTAATGGGGCGGACACCGCTGGCGCGCAGTCTCATACGGAGCCAGAGCGGGGAGGGCTCGATCTTGACGTTCTTGACTACTCTTGCCATATAGCGATGGCAGAGGTCGGGCGCGTCGATCTTAACCGAGAGATAGTTATTGACGTTGTCACCGTCATCCGTTCCCTTGACGACGGGCGTACGCTCGCAGAAGGTACGGTCAAAGGAGACTGCGCTCTCGCGGGCCAGGCCAATGACCGAGAGACAGTCGGGACGGTTCGAGGTGATCTCAAACTCCACGACGGTATCGCGGAGCAAGAGAGCATCGCGGATATCCATACCGATCTTGTCGGCGTAATCCTCATCCAGAATGAGAATGCCGTTGGGCTCTTTTCCGGGCATATCGTGCTCGGTCAGATTCAGCTCACCCATCGAGCAGAGCATACCGTCCGACTGTACGCCGCGAAGCTTGCCGGATTTGATGACCACATCACCGGGGAGCTTGGCCACGGGAATAGCAGCGGGAACGATCGCGCCGACGAATACGTTCTGCGCGCCTGTTACGATCTGCTGAAGTTCAGGCTTGCCGATATCGACCTGACAGATCTGAAGATGATCGCTGTTTTCATGAGGCTTAATATCGACAATACGACCAACTAGGACGTTTTCGATGTCCTCTCCCAAAACCTCAAAGCCCTCTACCTTGGAGCCCGTATCGGTCATGCGGTCGCAATAATCCTTTGCACTGATATCGTTGACATCTACGTAATCTGCCAACCAATTTCTTGATAAATTCATTGATAATCTCCTGCGTTTATAAATTAAAATTGATCGAGGAAGCGAACGTCGTTTTCGTAAAGCAGACGCATATCGTCGATGCCGTACTGCTTCATGGCGATACGCTCCACGCCGAGACCGAAAGCAAAGCCGCTGTATACGTTCGGATCGATGCCACAGTTCTCAAGCACGTACGGATGTACCATGCCCGAGCCGAGGATCTCGATCCAGCCCTCATTCTTACAGACGCGACAGCCCTTACCGCCACAGACGAAGCAGGAAACGTCAACCTCGGCAGACGGTTCCGTGAAGGGGAAGTGGTGAGGACGGAAGCGAAGACGGGCATCATTGCCGAAGAGTGTCTTAGCAAAGGTCTCCAGCATGCCCTTGAGGTCGCCCATCGTGATACCTTTATCTACGACCAGGCCCTCAATTTGGTGGAACAGAGGGGAGTGTGTGGAGTCAACCGCGTCCGAACGGTATACACGTCCGGGCGAGATGATGCGGATTGGCGGTTTCTGCTTTTCCATGGTTCGCACCTGCACAGGAGAGGTCTGCGAACGGAGCAGAATATTATCGGTGATATAGAAGGTATCCTGTGTATCGCGTGCAGGGTGATTTTCGGGAATATTCAACGCTTGGAAGTTGTAATAATCGTACTCAACCTCGGGACCCTCTACGATGGAGAAGCCCATGCCGATGAAAATATCCTCAATGGTGCGCTGAACCTGCGTCAAGGGATGCAGATGTCCGACGCGCGAAGCTGTTGCAGGGAAGGTGACGTCGATCTTTTCCTCCTCCAGCTTTTTGGCAAGGAGCATTTCCTTTTCGAGGCGAAGCTTCTCGGCAAGAGCCGATTCGATATCGGCACGAACCTCGTTGGCAATCTGGCCGACGAGCGGTCTTTCCTCGGCGGAAAGAGAACCCATTCCGCGCAATACACCGGTCAGTTCACCTTTTTTCCCGAGATAACGAATTCGGATCGATTCCAGATCTGCATCGGGAGTCTCAATGGCCGCCAATGCCTCTTCTTTGATCTTTTGCAGCTTTTCTTTCATTCTTGTTCCTTTCGTTTCTATCTGTTTTTTTAATTTCTTCTTTATTGATTCCTACGAAAAAATAAAAATCCCCGACTATGTCTTACACATAGGACGGGGACAAAACTCCGCGGTACCACCTAATTTTCGGCAACAAAGCCAACACTTTGACGACAGATAACGGTGTCAACCGTATCCCGCTACTGTAAGGGTTCACAGGATCTGCTCCGAAGGGAAACGCGAGTCCTCCTTGCCGAAACCGCTTACAGCCGATGGCGGTTCTCTCTGCACGGCAGAATGGAAGGTCGCACACTTCATCTGTGCATTTCAAATTTCTACAAATTGTATTATAACACATTTCTTTTGATTTTGCAAGAGGTTTTTGTAAAAAATCCGACCGCAGTTTTTTCTGCGGTCGGATAAAGATGTTATTGTGCAGCGGCCGTTTCTTCTTCCCGATACTTCTTGGCAATTGCCTCGTAGTTCTTCTGCTTGGCCTTCGTAAAGATCGGCGTTCCGTAGTATGTGTACTTGACCTTGGAAAGCTCCTTACTGGTCATCGTAGCCGTCTGGTTGAAGATGATCGGGATAACGGGCATGTCGTTGATCAGCATCTCTTCTGCCTCGTGGAGTAGAGTAGCCTTGGCATCGAGATCCGCTCTCTGATCGAAGGCTGCGGCGATCTTCGCATCGTAATCTGCGTTGTTATAGCCCGTGCTGTGGTTCGGAATTTCAAATTCAATGCTGAATTCCTTGGATGCGGCACCACCGGTGAAGCCCTTGGCGAAGGGAGCAAGCATCGAGTAGGCGTCGGGCGTGTACGCAACGTAATCGATGGCAGCGACCTCGTACTTGCCGGCACGGATATTTTCTGCAAAAATATCGTCCTTGACACCGGCGAGAGGCTCGTTCGTGGAGAGCAGAAGATCGGTGTTGTTTTCAAGCTTTACCTTATTGACTTCTACGTTGAAGCCCAGTGCGTTCCATGCCTCCTTGACCGATTCTGCGATTTTTACGTGAACCTCGTCATAAGCGGCGACGGAAATGGCGAAACTATAATCGGAAGGATTGATACTAGCCTTGGCAAGCTCGGCCTTGGCGGCATCAAGGTTGGCAGAAGTGGCGATCAGATCGTTTCTGCCCTCTTCACGGAAGGAGGTCTTGGCTTCGGTATTGAATATACCGTAGGGGATCAGACCGGTAGCAGCCTTGGCAAAGACAACGTCGTTGGCAATGGCATCTCTGTCGATCGCCAAGGAAAGGGCACGGCGAACCTCGGGGATTGCAAAGAGCTTCTGACCGTTGATTTCAGCGTTTTCATTCAGGTAGTAAGTATGGGTGCTCATGGCATCCTTTACCTCGGCAACGTCCTTCCAGGTGCCGCGAAGCTCCATAGGAATATCGCCAACGTAGAAGATCGTGCCTGCGTTGTATGCTTTCTCGAGGTCTTCGGACGACATGGTGTAATCCACGATGAGGCGATAAGGCGTTACCGACTCGTCAATATCGTCCTTTTCAATGTCACGGTAGTAGTAGGAGTTTCTCTCGAGAACGAGACCTGCGGATTCGGAGTCATAGGAGACCTCGCGCAGACGGAAGGGACCGCTGGCAACGAAAACGGAAGGCTTCTTTGCCCAGTCGTCCTCAACGGCGGTGGATCTTACGATATCCTCGCGGAGAGGAGCCAATGCGTGACAGGTCAAATTGTAGAGGAACTGCTCGGGATCGATCGGACCCTCGAAGAAGATCTCAACCTGCTTTTCGCCGGCAGAGTAAATACGAACGTCATCGATCGAGCAATCGCCGGCCTTGGCGGCACGTGCATTCTTTACGTCGTAGAGCAGAGCAGCAGCCTCAAAGGAATTGGCTACGTCCAGAACGCGCTTCCAAGCGTATACGACGTCGTTGGCAGAAACGGGAATGCCGTCCGACCAGCAGGTGTCGTTGAGGACGATGGTCATCTTATATTCCTTGACATTGTCATCGGCTACGTACTTATATTCCTTGGCCAGAGACTTTTTCACCTGACCCTTTTCGTTCAAAACGAACAGGTTATCGAACATGAGGCTAACGATGCGGAGAGCCGATTCGTTGCCATATGCATGTGCAGGGTCAAAATCGTAGACCTGATCGGTCAGGTACATGGCGATATAAGCACCCTTGTCGTTTTCATCTTTCTTTGCACATCCTGCCAAAATGCCCAACAGCATGATCAGGCACAAGGACAAGGAAACGATTTTTTTCAGCATTATGTGAAAACCTCCTTATGGTTAAATACTGATATACCTAATACGGTATTTTACTCGTATCATTATACCATTTTTCTTTTGAAAAATCAATGAAAAACGACAAAAGATTTTAACTTTTGGTTATATGCACAATATATGAATGGCTATCTTGGTAAAAATGCACATTCTTTGTGAATAGGGTATGAAATGGAAAATTATATTTTTACAGATCTGGCGTACGAGGCATGCGCAAATGCCAAGCGTCCCGCGCTTCGCACCAGAGAATATCGGAGCGGTAGCAAGCAGGAGCTTCGGGTCTTTGAGATGCACGTGGAAACCGAAGAACAAGAGCGGTGCTATCGCCGTCCGCGCGGATGCTATTTGACGGTGACGTGTGGGCAAATATGGTGTCTGGACGGAGAGGCCTTTGATTCCTTGAGCCGTGTTCTCGCAACAGAGCTTCATCGCTTACTTGGGGGTGTGCTTCCGCATAACCAAGCATGCTTTACGCTTCTCGTCGTTGGACTCGGCAACGCGGCCTTTACCGTAGACGCCGTAGGGCCGCGAACGGTGGAGATGATGAACGTTACGAGACACGTTGCGAGAAATGCCAAAAACGACGAGCGCCTTTTTTCTGTTGCGGCCATGGCACCCGGTGTGCTTGCCGAAACAGGCATGGAGGCGGTAGAGCAGATCAAGGGCGTGGTTGAGGTAATCGGAGCCGATGCCGTGATTGCCATCGATGCGCTAGCAGCAAGCCATTACGAGCGACTTGGCGCGACAGTGCAGATCTCGGATTGCGGGATCTGTCCGGGGTCGGGTGTGGGAAATGCAAAAAAAGCGATTACAAAACAAACGGTCGGCGTGCCTGTACTGGCTCTTGGCGTGCCGACCGTGGTCGATGCCGCAACGCTGATCTGCGACGCGCTTATACGAGGAGGAATCGACAAGCTTTCACCACAGATGGAAACGGCCGTTTCCCAAAGTCGCGGATATTTCGTTTGCCCAAAGGAGAGCGATCTTATTACGCAAAGCGTCTCCCTTTTGCTTGCCGATGCTATGGATCGGCTGGGAGGTATAAAACGCGGAGGGCGTGCATATAGTGAAGCATAACACGCAAAAGGACGGTGAAGATAATGTATCGTTGGGGAAAGAACAAGCTTTCTGCAGGTAAGGAGCTTCCGAGACTCGAGAGCGAGAGGCAGGAATATGCGTTCGGCGCGATCCGTGGCCGACGGCTTCGCCGTTGGTCTACGCTCTATCTCGGTACGGCATTGGCCGCCATTCTTGGTGTGAGCGTGCTTTTGCTTTCGGGAAGCGTTAGCGACTATGCGATCGGAACGGGCTCCTTTTGGGGACGGGGTGCAGAAAAATTGGCCGAGGCGTTTGTGGCACACGACTTTTTTGACCTTTCGGGGGGCACGAAGGAGGAGGAAACGCCAAGCGGTCCTATCGGGGGGATCATAGATGTGATCGAAGATATATTATCCCCCGATAACGGTAAAAAGGAAGACGATAATGAAGAGCCCTCGAAGGAGAAGTCACCGAGCGAGACGCCGCCGTTGACCAAGGACACTCTGTATGCCTTTGATTACGACGCCGTTCCCGAGGGGCAAACGCCCGTCATTCCTATGAATCTGGCACTTTCCTCGTATGGTGCGAGCTATATTCACAACTCGACGGGATATAAACCCGATACGGCGGCCTTATTGGCAGGCTCGCTTAAGCAGACCGTCGACTTTGAATATCTTGCCGCGAGCAAAAGTCCGATGGTACTGATCGTACATACCCACGCGACCGAAAGCTTTTGCGAGGACGGCGCGACCTACTGCGATACGACGGAGGAATATGCGCGGAGTAAGGACGCGTCCCAAAATATGATCGCCGTTGGAAAAACGCTGGCCGAGGAGCTTGAAAAGCGAGGCATTTCTACGCTTCACTGTACTGTTATGCACGACGAGGTGCAGTACAAGGACTCCTACCGCCGTTCGGAGGAGAGCATTCGACAGTATTTGGAGAAATATCCCACCATTCGCCTTGTGATCGATCTGCACCGCGACGCCGTCGTGCAATCGGACGGCGACGTCGTTCGTCCCGTGACGCTGCACGACGGAAAGGCAGCGGCACAGCTGATGTGCGTCGTGGGGAGCGATTGGAGCGGCGAAGCCTGCCCGAATTGGGAAAGCAATCTCGCGCTGTCGCTTAAGCTGCGCGAGACGCTTAATGCCAAATGCGAGGATCTTTGCCGTCCGACGTACCTCAAGTCCTCGACCTACAATCAGGAGCTTGCCCCCTATTCCTTGCTGATCGAGGCTGGTGCGGGAGGGAACAGCCTTGAAGAGGTTCAACGCTCGATGGTGCTTTTGGCAGAGGCTTTACGCGAACTGTTGCCGCAAATGTGAAAAATATTCGATTTTGGAAAATATTTTCTAAAAACTCTTTACAAACTCAAAAAAATATGATATAATAATTCCGTAATAAGAAATTCGGAGGCGTTTGGATTGTTATGGATTATATCGATAGAATCAAAAAACTCAAAAGCGAGCGAAAGATGACGAACGACAAGCTGGCGGAAATTACGGGAATTCCGCTCGGTACGCTCAGCAAGATCCTTGCGGGAATCAGTGATTCTCCCAAGCTTTCCAACATGGTGCTGATTGCCGAGGCTCTCGATTGCTCACTCGATTATATCGTGAACGGAACGCCTGAAAATCATAATAATTATACCTTGAACCGTGCTGAAATCGACCTCGTAGAGGCCTACCGTGCGTTGGACGGCCACGCCCGTGAACTGATTGCCATGGTTGCAGCCAAGGAGGCCGAGCGTTGCGCGGCCGGAGCAGCCGCTTCCACTTCGCAAAAGCCTGCCGCTGAAAAGCGTGCCAAGGTCTTGCCGACGCCGACGCGTATGCTTTCGAATGCAAGCGGTATGGGCCGTCGCTCGGTATTGCTTTACAATCTGCCCGTTTCGGCAGGTCCCGGCGTATATCTTGACGATACGGCGGCCGAGGAGATCAGTATCCCCGATAATGAAAAAACCGCGAGCGCCGATTTTGCTCTGCGCATCAGCGGAAACAGTATGGAGCCGAAATATCATGACGGTGACGTCGTACTCGTCGAGGCGGCTGATGCCGTCGAGGTCGGTGAGCTTGGTATCTTTATCCTGGACGGTAACGGCTATTTCAAGAAATTCGGAGGCGATACTCTCATCTCGCTCAATCCCGAGTTTGCCAACATCCTTCTGCGCGACTATGCGGAAACCGTTTGCTGTGGCCGTGTTGTCGGTAAGCTGAAGAGAAAATAAGAATTATTGAACTCACGATAAAAACCACCCGAAAGCCATCTGCTTTCGGGTGGTTTTTACTTAAAAAAGTCATTGACGTTGCAGCCAAGGAGGGAAGCGATCTCGGGGAGAAAGGTAATATCGGGATAACATTCTTCTCGCTCCCATTTGGAGATGGCTTGTGCGGATACGCCCAACAGTCGGCCGAATTCCTCCTGCGTCAAATGATGCTTGCGGCGGTATTCCTTGATCTTTTCCGAAACGATGATGCTTGTCATATTACACTAACCAATAAATTTCTTTTTCGCGAGCCATCAGGCCGCAAGCGATCATTTCACGGCGGATGGTGCAGTGATCCTCGTGGAAGCGGTGAATGATCTCGTTGACTTCCTTCTCGTCATATTTTTTCTCTGCTTCAAATTGCTTGGCAATCTCGCCGAGCACGATCTCGCGTTTTTTTCGTTGCGTTGGAATTTGTGTCAGCCGACCGTATTTGAAAAAGTGCGACAAGACCTCTTTCTTATATTTTTCGTCGGCATCGGTCATCGGCGCATCCTTTTGGATCAGCTCGTAAAGGGGCTTGTCGAAGATTTCGCGATTGAGGGAATAAATGATATAAAACTGCGAGCGCGAGCAACGGACGACACCTGCTGCCTCCATTTTTTTGAGGTGATAGCAGATCGTAGCGGGGGTGAGCGAAAGCTCGCAAGCAATTTTTTCGACGTAGGAATCCTCTTTCAAAAGAATGTTGAGGACTTCCAGTCTTGTTTCGTCAGCAAGAAGCTTTAAAAGGGCAAGCTTTTCTTTCATGACAACACGTCCTTTCGCCTTTGCCACGCCTCGTCAAGGCATTCTTTGGCAAACGTGAGACCCCCGATGCGTTCTTCCAGCTCGATTTTTTCCCAGTCGTTGGCGCTTTGAAGTTTTGCTTCGTGTTTTGCGAGTTCCTTTTCAGCCATCGCCAACATGGCATAATATAGGCTATAATCGGGTTTTTCGTTTGCCGGTGCAGATTCATAAAGGCCGAAATATTCGGCACGTTCCTTGAATATTTCATCAAAATGCAGGAGTAAAAAATGCGAATATTCGATATTATTTTGTTTTCTGTGAAAATTATTCATTTGCAACAGCGTGTGAATCAACGATACAGAAGCATAGCGATATTTTGCACATTTGTATTCGGCGATTTGCTCCTTTTTCCGTGCGGTATCTTTGTCGAGGTTATCGGTAAAATCGCAGAGCCTTTTGCACTCCTTGGAAAGGGCACTGTTGGCTAAAAGATAAAATACCGAATCGCCGATTACTTTTCCGTTGGATACATAGATGGAATATTCGCTCATTCTTCTACCTCCTCGAACATACGGGGATATACGTTATTTTCCTTGCGCCACATTTCCCATCCGGCGAACATGGTTTCTACGGCTTCGATTTTGATTCGGAATTCAAACGCGCGCTTGACGTCGCCCGATGCCTCGGCGCCGCGAAGCTCGGCAATCTGCGCACCGAGCCATTGGTCGCGGATAAACAGCTCAGCTTGCAGAGCGGCAAGGAAACACATTTTTTCTTCATCATTCAAAGCTTGATAGATGTCATACAGTTTTGGATATGTGCGTAACCGATTGTTCAAAAAACGCTGTCTTTTTGTAATCCAGAATTCACGTTTACCACTACCGTTAAATAACAAGCCCGCATTGCCGCAAAACGCATACATTCCGTATTCTATCTGTACGGCTTTGCGTTCCGTCGTGTTTTCTTTTGGGATTTCGTCCAATCGTTTATTACATTCCTCGCACTTCTGGCGCGTGATTTGGATGAGCGCTTGATCAATTTCCAAATAGGTCATTTCGGCCTCCTTATTCATTGGATTTTATGAGATCTCAATGCTATTATACCGAGAAATGGAGCGGTTGTCAATAGTGATTCGATGAATTTCTAATCATTCTACCAATGGTTTAATTTTGTACATACGGAGATTTTTGGATATCTTTGCCTAAATCGGTTCACAATCTTAATAAAAATACTTTGAGGTGAAACGATGAGGGTATTAGAGGTTATCAGCGACACGAACATCGGCGGGGCAGGGATTTTGCTGCTGTCGCGCTTGCGACACAGCGATCGCTCGCGCTTCGAGACGACGGTGCTTTTGCCGTCGGGGAGTGCGCTTGCTCCGCGCTTTCGCGCCATCGGCGTGCCCGTGCGCTTCATGCAGGGTTGTCGCGACCGTTCGGCAGATGCTCGGCAGATCGGGGCACTCGTGCGGACGATCCGACGCATCGATCCCGTGCTCATCAATTGTCACGGCTGTCTTTCTGCCCGTATCGCGGCCGCGATTGCCCGCGTGCCGATCCGCATCTATACGCGCCATTGCGCCTATCCCGTATCCAAGCTTCAGCGTACCGCGCCGTACCGCGCAGCCTTTGGAATGTGCGCGCGTCTGCTGTCTCATCACGCGATCGCGGTGGCCGATGCGGCGCGCCAAAACCTGCTCGACATGGGCATGCCGTCCTCGCGGATCTCGGTGATCATCAACGGTGCGGAGGCCTTGCGGCATTTGGACGAGGACGAAAAGCACGTGTGGCGTGCACAACTTGGTATCCCCGAAAATGCAATGGTTGTCGGTATCAGTGCACGGCTGGAGCCATGCAAGGATCACGCTTGCTTTTTGCGTGCGGCCGAGCGCTTGCATGTCGAGAGCGACCGTTATTTCTTTTTGATTCTCGGTGACGGCAGTCTGCGATCCGCGCTCGAGCAAGATGCGAAAAAACGAGGGCTTGCCGATTGTATGCTCTTTGTAGGTTTCGTGGAAGATGTTGCCCCTTATGTCAATCTCATGGATCTTCACGTCAACTGCTCGATCGGCACGGAGACCTCATCGCTCGCGATCTCCGAAGCCATGAGTCTTGGTGTTCCTACGGTTGCCAGCGACTTTGGCGGCAATCCGTACATGGTGCGTGACGGTGAAAACGGATTTTTATATCCTATGGGAAATGATGAAGTCCTTGCCGTGCGGATTCGCACACTTTGTAACTCCGATACGCTTTATCAAAGCGTCAGCCAAGGGGCACGGACGCGCTTCGAGAAAGAGCTGAATGCCGAGGAAATGACGAAAAAAACCGAGCAACTGTATGCTCGGCTTTTTCGCGAACGCTTGGGTCATGTGCTTACAGACCAAGCAAATTCGTTGCGATATTGAAATAAATGACCAGCGCGACTGTATCGACGATGGTTGAAATAAAGGGGCTTGCCATTACGGCGGGATCGAGCCTTACACACTTGGCCAAAATGGGAAGGGCACAGCCAACGAGCTTTGCCACAAGCACGGCCAGAATCAGCGTGAGCGAAACGACCAGTGCGACGAGTGGATCGGGGGTGTCGATCAGCAAGACCTTAAAGAAGCAAACGACCGCCAGCGTTACACCGCAAAGCAGGGCGACACGAAGCTCCTTCCAAAGCACTCGTGCGATGTTGCGCGGCTCGATTTCGCCAAGCGAGAGCGAGCGCAAAACAGTCGCCGAGGTCTGTCCGCCGGCATTACCTCCCGTGGACATCAGCATAGGGATAAAGGCGGTCAGAATGACCATTTGTCCGAGTGCACTTTCGTAATGGGTAATGATCGTGCCCGTGAAGGTCGCGGAAAGCATCAAAAACAGAAGCCACGGAATGCGGTGCAGCCACGTGCGGAATACGCCAGTTTTTAGATAGGGCTTATCGGTAGGCGCGATGGCCGCCATGATCTCAATGTCCTCGGTTGCCTCCTCGTGAATGACCTCGACGGCGTCGTCAACCGTGACAATACCGACAAGACGGTTTTCGCTGTCTACGACGGGGAGCGCTAAGAGCTTATATTTGGTAATCAGATTGGTGGCTTCTTCACGGTCGGCATTGGTAGAAACCGAGATCACCGAGGTCTCCATCATGTCCTCGATGCGATCCTCGTCCTTGGCAAACAGCAGATCGCGTAATCCAAGCGTTCCCATCAGGATTCGCGCCGAATCGGTGACGTAGAGCGTATAGACGGTCTCCTTATCCACGCCGTGCTTGCGGATATAGGCGACTGCTTCCTGTACCGTCATATTGGCACGGATATTGACGAATTCTGAGGTCATAATGCTTCCGACACTGTCCTCGGGATAGTTGAGGAAGCGGTTGATCTCCCGACGGAGCTCGGGTGTTGCGTTGCGTAGAATGCGATTGACCATGGAGGCGGGAAGCTCCTCCAGCATATCCACGGTATCGTCAATGAACAGCTCGTCCATAAAGCGCGATACCTCGCGGTCGCTCATTGTTTGAATGATCGTTTCCTGCGCGTCGGAGTCCAGCTCGGTAAAAATATCGGAGGCGGTATCTTTTTTCAATAATCGAAAGAGCTTGGCCTGCAGGGACGGCTCGACCGACGAGAGAAATTCGGCCGCGTCGACTGCATTCATTTCGTCCATTTCGTGCATTAGATCGACGTAGCGGTTGGCTTCTAAAAGCTCCATCAACTTATCATTCATGATATGTCCTCCTTATGTTTCTCATTTTTTGTGGGGATTATTTTGCGTTTTCGGAGAATACGGTGTATGCCTGCCGTTGCGTTCCGATCAGTACTCGTGTGGCTTGTACCAAGGGAGCAGTACTTGTGGCACGCTGTGCGCCGACCTCCTTCCAATATTGCTGCGAAACTTCCAGATATTGCATCACGTCCGCGCGGTATTGCTCGTATGTGTCCCAAAGTGCTTCTACGCGTGGCATGTTCTCAATTGCCGAAGGAGAATCAGCAGCGGCCAGCAAGGCGGTCAGACGTACGCCGAGACGGTCACTTGTTTTCAAGGAAGCGAGCAGGGAAGCAATGAGGCAGCCGTACGGTTCAAGATACATATTTTTGATTTTTTCGGAATCCGAAAATCGAAAGCGCTCCTCTGTATGAAATTGTGCTAAAAAATGATCGGTCTCATGCGTGATCGCTTCGATTTCCTCGCAAAAATGGCGACATAAGCCGATCAAGGCATCGACAGAAAAGGTCATAGGTATACTCCAAAAAAGCAAAAGATCGGAGCATAAGGATATTGCCGTCAGCTCCGATCTTTCTTGTCCGTTATTATCTGATCTCGACGTTAACGTCGCGGTGGTCCGCCACAGCGGCGGCTCTCATAACCGTGCGGATCGCTTTTGCGATTTTGCCGTTTTTACCGATGACCATTCCCATGTCATCGTCGGCAACGTGCAGCGTAAGGTTGACTCTTCTGCCGTCGGTTTTTTCTTCTACGAAAACCTCGTCGGGCGAATCAACGATCGCTTTGGCGATGTTGCACAGGGTTTCTTTCAAATCCGTCATCTGCATTCACCTGTTTTGAGATCAGTCAACGATATTGGACTTCTTGAGCAGGGACTTTACCGTATCGGTGGGCTGTGCGCCGTTAGCGAGCCACTTCTTTGCCTTTTCAGCATCGATCTTGAGCTCGTCGCTCTTCGGATTGAAATAACCGATTTCCTCAATGAAGCGGCCGTCTCTGGGCGAGCGGCTGTCTGCGATTACTACACGGTAGGTAGGAGCCTTCTTGGCACCCATTCTTCTGAGTCTCATTTTTACTGCCATTTTTTGTTTCCTCCAAAAATGTATGAAATAAATTTTTATTAAAAATCCGAATTGATATGATCAATTAAACGGAATTTTCATTTTGTTTCTGCCAAAGCGCGACATTTGCTTCGGATTGGAAAATTGCTTCATCAGCTTTCTCGTTTGGTCAAACTGTCGCAAGAGCTTGTTGACCTCCTCAACCGTCGTGCCGCTACCCGCCGCGATACGCTTTTTGCGGGAAGCGCCGAGAATCTCCGGCTTTTCTCGCTCGTAGGGCGTCATGGATTTGATGATGGCCTCGGTTCGCGCAATGGCTTTTTCGTCGATTTTGGCATCCTTTAAAGCTCCGGCCTTCATGCCCGGCATCATGCCGAGAAGCTGGTCGATGCTACCCATACTTTTGATCTGTGCGAATTGCTCCAGATAATCGTCAAGCGTGAAGGTCGATTCACGGATCTTCTTTTCCAGCTCCTGCGCCTTCTTTTCGTCGTATGCCTGCTCGGCCTTCTCGATCAGGGAGAGAACATCGCCCATGCCGAGAATGCGGGAGGCCATACGGTCGGGATAGAAGGGCTCGATAGCGTCGAGTTTTTCGCCGATGCCGATAAATTTGATTGGCTTTCCCGTGACGGAAAGAACCGAAAGTGCCGCACCGCCTCGTGTGTCACCGTCGAGCT
>CAYULZ010000007.1:20713-23212 GCA_964445865.1 uncultured Lachnospiraceae bacterium
GAAAAAACCCCGTGATGTCAAGCAGCGCGTTAAAGGTGCGTTCCACCCTGACGGCGTCCGGACCGATAATAGCGTCTACCGTGAGAAGAATCTCGGTTGGATGGACACTTGCTTTGATGTCGCGAAGCTCCTGCATAAGCTCCTCGTCAATGTGGAGGCGTCCTGCCGTGTCCACAAAGACCATGTCATAGCCCTTTTGCTCCGCATATTTCAAGCCCTCCGCTGCGATCTTGACAGGGGAGACCTTGTCACCTAACGTAAAGACGGGAATGCCAAGCTTTTCGCCGACAACCTCCAGCTGCTTGATTGCCGCAGGACGGTAAATGTCGCAGGCGATGAGGAGGGGATTTTTCCCTTGCTTTTTATACATGCCCGCGAGCTTGCCTGCATGGGTCGTTTTACCCGCGCCCTGCAGACCGACCATCATGACGACGGTGGGGGGCTTGGAGGCGATCGTCAGCTTTGCTTGCGTGCCGCCCATCAGGTTAGTCAGCTCCTCGTTGACGATCTTTACAATCTGTTGACCGGGCAAGAGCGATTCGAGCACCTCAGCGCCAACGGCGCGCTCGGAGACGGTTTTGATAAAGTCCTTAACGACCTTGAAGTTTACGTCAGCTTCCAGAAGTGCAAGCTTGATCTCTCGCATGCCGACCTTGATGTCGGCCTCGGTGAGCTTTCCCTTGCTACGGAATTTTTTGAAGGCATTTTCAAGCTTTTCACTCAAACTTTGAAACATCGTATCACCTTCCTTTGCATGGGTTTCTGCCGTTTATCAAGAGGGATCAACGGCCGATCTCGTCCTGCCGTACCGCTGCCGTTAACGCTTCGATGGCATCGCGGATCTCGGGTGGCAGGGGGTGGCTCTGCGCCAGTCGCGAAAGGGCCTCGGTGTGCTGTTCGACCGAGCGCAGACGCGCGGCAAGCCGTAGCTTTTCTTCGTATTTTTGCAATTCGTCCTCGGATTTTTTGATCAGATCGTGGACGCCCTGCCGAGAAATTCCGATCTCTGCGGCGATCTCTGCGAGGGAAAGATCCTCGTTGTAATACATATCCATGACCGATCGCTTACGTTCAGAGAGAAGATCACCGTAAAAATCAAGCAGATATCCGATATTCAGATTCTTTTCAAACATGATGCTTACGACCTTCCGCTCATTTTTTGCGTGTAAAGCAAAATACTTTACAAGTATACCACGCTTTCTTTTCTTTGTCAAGAGATTTTTTAAAATTTTCAAAAAACTTTTCAAAAGATTGCTTGAAAATACAATAAAAAATGCACAGATTTACAATTTGATTGCATTTTGATATTTGTTATAATATAACCGTTAGGAAAACGCTTGCAAAAGATAAGCGAAAAAGGAGAAAAATGATGATTACCATTGACGGTGGCCAGTGCCACGCCAGCCTGGCAAAACGGACAGAGCAAAAGCTCGGATTTGATCCGTCGAAAAATTATGAGGAGTGGAAAGAGAAAATCCGCGAGAAATTTTTGGAGCTCGTCGGCATTCCCGTGATTGAGGAAAATGCATGCCCTCTGCGCATGGAGATTGAAAGTGACGAGATGATGGACGGTTACCGTCGAATTCGCTTCGTTTTTGAGAGCGAGACCGATACCTTCGTGCCGTGTTATCTGCTTATTCCCAATACGGGCAAGAAAAAATATCCCGTGGCCATCACGCTGCAAGGACACTCTACGGGATTTCACAATTCCATCGGTGTAGTGAAATATGAAAAAGATGCCGATTATCAGCCGCGCGGCGCTTTTGGGCTGCAGGCCGTTGAGCACGGCTTCGCCGCTCTTTGCATTGAGCAGAGAGCGATGGGAGAGCGCAAGCCGGCCTATCCGAAGTTCAATTGCGGCTTTACGGTCACCAACGCCTTTTTGCTCGGCAGAACTGTGATTGGCGAGCGTATTTGGGACATCAGCCGCGCCATCGACTTGCTTGGAAACTTTGAGCAATGTGATCTTGATAAAATTTTGATCACGGGTAACTCGGGCGGTGGAACCGCATCGTACTACGCGGCATGCTTTGATGAAAGAATCAAGATCAGCGTACCGTCCTGCAGCTTTTGTAGCTACGAGACCTCGATCATGAGTGTGCTTCACTGTCCGTGCAACTTTATTCCGAGCGCAATCCGTTATTTTGAAATGCAGGATCTTGCGTGCTTGATCGCACCGAGAAGAATTTCGGTCGTTACGGGTGCGGAGGATAAGATCTTTCCGCTTGAGGGCGTTCAGGACAGCTTCAAGACTCTCAAGGCGATCTATGAAAAAGCAGGAGCCGCAGATAACGCTAATCTTTTGGTGACCCCAATGGGACATTGGTGGTGTGTGGATATCGTTTGGCCCGAAATCGAGAGACTGACCAAGGAATGGTTCTGAACATAAGATAAAATAAAAAACGACTTGCGAATGCCGTGCCTTCTTAAGGACAGTTTCTGAGAATTAAGAACTACGAGCATTGCGAAGGCAAAGAAAAATACGAGAACATTTCGGTG
>CAYULZ010000008.1:0-22905 GCA_964445865.1 uncultured Lachnospiraceae bacterium
AGAATAAAGTGGTATACGACGCGCTTGGTGCGCTCCGTTGCGAGTGTGCAAAGCGCATGGGCATTCTCGATCCCATGGACTTCAAGTTCCTGTGGGTCACCGAGTTCCCGCTGCTTGAGTACAGCGAGGAGGACGGCCGCTTCTATGCGATGCACCATCCCTTCACCTCGCCCATGGACGAGGACCTGCAGTACCTCGACAGCGATCCCGGTCGCGTGCGCGCCAAGGCCTACGACATCGTGCTCAACGGCACGGAGCTCGGTGGCGGCTCGATCCGTATCCACGACGGCGAGATCCAGAGCAAGATGTTCGACGTGCTCGGACTGTCGAAGGAGGAGGCCGACCTCAAGTTCGGCTACCTGCTTGACGCGTTCAAGTACGGCGTACCGCCTCACGGCGGCCTTGCCTTCGGCTTTGACCGTCTCGTGACGCTGATCCTCGGTCTCGAGGACATCCGCGATGTCATCGCCTTCCCGAAGGTGCAGAACGCCTCCGAGCTGATGACCAAGTGTCCCTCCGAGCCCGATCCCAAGGCTCTTGATGAGCTGGGACTTTCGGTTGTGACGGAATGATAAAAGACAAGATGGGGAGCCTCCGCGCGAAGCTCCCCACTTTCTCCCTTTGACGGGAGATGGAAAGAGGAAGCTATGAATCACTTTTTTGCCTATATGGCGCGCATGAAGCTCATTCGCCGTTGGAGTCTGATGAAGTCGGTGGATGACGAAAACATTGCCGAGCATAGCGCGCAGGTCGCCCAGATCGCGCATGCGCTCGCGCTGATTAAGAATAAAAAATTCGGCGGCACGCTCGATGCCGACCGCATTGCCGTGATGGCGCTCTATCACGAGACGAGCGAGGTGCTGACGGGAGACTTGCCGACGCCGATCAAGTATTATAACCCCGACATCCGCCGCGCGTACAAGGAGATCGAGAGCGTGGCCAACGAGAAGCTGCTCGGCATGCTGCCCGAGGAGCTGCAGGGCGAGTACCGCTCGCTCATTCTCGTGCCCGAGGAGTCTTACGAGCATACGCTGATCAAGGCGGCCGATAAGATCTCGGCGTACATCAAGTGCATCGAGGAGCTGCGGAGCGGCAACCGCGAGTTTGCCAAGGCCGAGGTGGCTCTCCTTCAGGAGATCGAAAAATATCGCCAGTGCGAGGAGGTCGCCTATTTCTGCGACACCTTCCTCGATACCTTCCGCAAAACGCTGGATGAGCTGGAGTGAGGATGAGGATTTTGTGGGAACTTTCCCGCAAAAAGTTCCCACACCCTAGGAAAGTTTTCGCCCACCTTTTTCAAAAGGTGGCGGTGTCAAGAGGCAGCGCCTCTTGTCGCGCTCCGCAGAGCGCGAAATACCCAAATCGCGGTTTCTTTTTTGCGAGCTTTTTTCTTTGACGCTCGCGGCAAACAAAGAAAAAAGCGGATAAAGGGGTTGTACGCCGTATAAAAAAGGGAGAACCCCCGGCGAGGGTTCTCCCTCTGCTCCTCGCATGCGAGGAGCATTCACCCACTCCTGCGCTTTTTGTGAGCGTAGAGGAATTTCGCCCTCTGCGGAGGGCGACGAGAGACGCTGTCTCTCGACTCTGCAAGCCTTTGAAAAGGCTTGACCGAAACTTTGATGCGGGCTGCGCCCTAAAAATTACCACCTACCTACCAAGGAGACACACGATGACACCATCCAAGCTGTTATCCTATATCGACGGCCGCGCCTGCGCCATTCTCGGCCTTGGCGTGTCCAATCTACCGCTCGCGGAGCTTTTATGCGAGGAGGGGATTGTTCTGACGGTCTACGACCAAAAAACGCCGAGAGAGCTCGGCGAGGCGGCCGAGCGCCTGGCGGCGCGCGGTGTGCGCTTCGTTTGTGGCGCAGAGGCCTTTGCCGAAATTCGCGAGCCGCTCATCTTCCGCTCGCCCGGCATCCGTCCCGACCTGCCCGCCATTTTACGCGCGAGGGAAAAAGGGGGAGAGCTTTGCTCGGAGATCGAACTGCTTTTGGGCCTGACCGAGGCCGAGACTTTCGGCATCACGGGCAGCGACGGCAAAACGACCTCAACGACGCTGACGGGCAAATTCCTCGAGGCACAAAAGGCGCACGAGGGAGAGGGACGCGTGTTTGTCGGCGGCAACATCGGCACCCCCCTTTTGACACAATGCGACGGGATGACCGCACGCGATTGCACCGTGCTCGAGCTTTCCAGCTTTCAGCTGATGACCGCGACGCATACCGTGCGCCACGCCGCCATCACCAATCTCTCGCCCAACCACCTCGATTGGCATACCGATATGCGCGAATACGAGGCCGCGAAGCGGCATCTTGTCGGCGCGGAAACGACGCGCCTTGTCACGAACGCCGAAAACGAGGTGACCGCAAGGATCGCCCGCGAGGAGATCGCGCGCGGCGAGCGCGAGGTCATTCTGTTTTCCTCGCGGCGCACGGCCTATGCCGATTTTGCGGAATTCGGCAGGGGCTTCGGTGCGCTCTACGAGCGCGACGGCGTCATTTGCTATTCGGACGGCCATACGGAGCAGGAGCTGCTTGTCACGTCGCACATCCGCGTGCCGGGACGCCATAATGTCGAGAATTTTATGACCGCCATCGGATTGACGATTGGCGTGGTCGAGCCCACCGTTTATGAGGAGGTCGCCGACGGCTTCGGCGGTGTCGAGCACCGTCTCGAATGGGTGCGACACTTGGACGGCGTCGACTATTACAACAGCTCGATCGATTCCTCGCCCACGCGTACCGCGGCCGCTCTTTCGGCCCTTCACGGCCGGGATCTCGTCGTGATCTGCGGCGGCTATGACAAAAAAATCGCCTTTGCTCCTCTTGCCGAGGCGCTTTGCGCGTCGGCGCGTGCCGTCGTGCTGACGGGCGCGACGACAGAAAAGATCCGCGCGGCGATTGAGGCATGCCCTTCGTATGATCCCGCACGTCTTGCGGTTGCCTCAGCGACTGACTTTACCGAGGCCGTGTCGCAAGCACGCGCCCTCGCGCGCGAGGGTGGATGCGTGCTGCTCTCTCCCGCCTGTGCCAGCTTTGATGCCTTCCGCAACTTTGCCGAGCGCGGCAATACCTTCAAACGCCTCGTTTTGGCACTTCCCGAGGCAAAAGACACGAAAAATTAACAAAATAGCATTGACGGGTTTTCCATTCCTTGCTATAATGAAAAGGATAAAACACAGAACGGCAGCCATCGGCCGCTTGGAAAGGATCTGGAAATGTTCAAAAAAATCATCGCGCTGACGCTTTGCGTGCTGACTTTTGCACTGCCCCTTGTTTCCTGCGCCTCGCAGGGCGACGTGCCCGACGGCATGCAGGCGGCGTATGTCGAGGGCGAGCCCTTTCGGCTTTACGTTCCCGAGGGCTGGTCGGTTAACACCAAGAGCGGCATTTCGGGCGCGTATTCCTATGCCAACGAAAAGATGATCGTAAACGCGCGTTACAGCACGCCGAGCGATCCCGAGGTGACGCTGGACGATTATATGGTGCAGTGCGCCGAAGGCTACGCGAAGGTCATGAAGGACTTTTATCTCGTCTCGCGCAAGGCCGACTTGCTCGGCAGTAAGGACGCGCGGAGAATGGAGTATACCGTGACCGACGCGGGACAGAGCTACACCTGCGTGCAGTACACGACGTTTCACGACGGCAACCTGGTCTCTCTGTTTTTCTATTGCCTGACGGAGTACAAGGATGCGGCGGCCGAGGAATTTGAATCGATCCGCGCGGCCTTTGTGCTTTGTGATATGCCTACGCCCAAAAACGACGAGGTCGTGGACGACAAAACGCCCGAGGGCATGAAGATCGCCTCGGCGAAGGACGCGGCACATCGTTTTTACGTGCCCAAGAGCTGGATCTGCAACTCCGAGAGCGGCAAGTCCGAGGCCTACTATCCCGAGAGCGGCAAGCCGAACGTCACGGTGACGATCTACGTGCCCGATGCGTCGATGTCGATCGACGACTATCTCGCCAACTGCGAGACGCGTTACGCGGAGGCACTTTCCGGCTACGAGCGCATCCAAACCGCGGAGCGGCAGGTTGCAGGCCGTCGCGCGTTGAGTTATACCTACCGTGCAAGCTACGACGGTATGAGCTTCCGCATCATGCAGACCGTGCTTTCGGACGGTCAGGCGATGTATTCCGTGACCTATACGGCTCTTGACGACCGCTTTGACGCACATCTGGCGGACGTCGAGTCCATGCTCACCGCATTTACGTTCCGATAAATAGATCATAAAAAAGAAAACGGGCGGACTCCGCCCGTTTTTTGGGAGAAAGCAATGAAACGAGACATTTATTTGGATAACAGCGCGACTACGCCGCTGTCGGCTGCAGCCAAGGCGGCAATCTCACATATGACCGAGGTCTACGGCAACCCGTCCTCTCTGCACGCCGCAGGGCAGGCGGCCGAGAAATGTGTAAGCGTTGCGCGCGAGCAGCTGCTCGCCGCACTCGGCGTGCGTCGGGGGCAGGGAAGCTTCGTGTTTACCTCGTGCGGTACCGAGGCGACGGCGCTCGCCCTCGTCGGCACGGCCTACGCCAAGGCGCGCCGCGAGGCGACGCGTATTCTGACGACCGATTCGGAGCACCCGTCGGTCTCGCGCGTGCTTGACCGCTTGGCCGCAGATGGCTTTGAGATCGTGCGCATTCCCACGCGCGGTGGCGTGCTCGATATGGACGCGTTGTCGCGTGCACTGGATAAAAAGATCTTTCTTGCGTCCTTTATGCTCGTCAATAACGAGACGGGCGCGCGGTACGACGTGAAGGAGGTCTTTCGGCGCGTCAAAGCAAAATATCCCGATGCCATCACGCATTGCGATGCGGTGCAGGGCTTTTTGAAGGTGCCCATGACACCTGCGGCGCTCGGTGCCGAGCTCGTCACGGTGAGTGGCCATAAGCTCCACGCACCGAAGGGCGTGGGGGGCTTGTATATCTCGGCCTCGCTTCTGAAGGCCAAAAAGATCGTGCCCTTTTTGCTCGGCGGTGGGCAGGAGAGCGGCCTGCGCTCGGGTACGGAAAATACCATCGGCATTGCCGCCTTTGGCGCGGCAGCAAAGGATATGGACGCACGTCGTGCCGAGATCGGCGAGCGGCTTTCGTCGTTGCGCGCCTATGCCGAGGACAAGCTGGCCGCGCTTGACGTGCGGATCAACCGTCCCGAGGGCGCATACGTACCGTATATCATCAACCTGACCCTGCCGCAGATCAAGAGCGAGACGATGCTCCATCATCTGTCGGGCGACGGCATTTACGTTTCGAGCGGCTCGGCTTGCTCGTCGCACGCTTCGCATCCGAGTGATACGCTGTTGGCCTTTGGTCTGTCGGCCGCCGAGGCCGATTGCTCGTTGCGCATAAGCTTTTCGGAATACAATACCGAGGCGGACGTTGACGCTTTGTGCGATTCGCTTGCGGGAGGGCTTGCGCGCCTCGTGCGGATCAAGCGCTGATGGCGTTGCACCGACCGTATTGGTAAATTTCTCTTTACAAATGAAACGATGTGTGTTATACTGATGTTGGTATACAAATTCATAAAAAAGGAAACGCTTTATGAAACAGGAGAACATACGTGCCGTTGCGGCATGCCAAAACGAGGAGAAATACGTCTATATTATCGTTTCGCAAACGGGAACGATTCTTTCCCGTATGCTCAAGCTCCTTACGCACGCCAAATATAACCACGCTTCGATTGCCTTTGATCCCGCGCTGAAAACCATGTACTCCTTTGGCCGTATCTATGCCTACAATCCCTTTCTCGCCGGCCTCGTCCGAGAATCCCTGCATCACGGCACCTTCCATCGCTTCCAGAATACCGACGCGCTGATCCTGACGCTGGCGGTCGATCCCAAGACCCATGCCGACATGCTCGCCGACGTGCGTGCCATGTACCGCGATAAGAAAAATTATCATTATAACTATCTCGGCCTTTGCTACGCCTTTTTCGGTGTAAAAAAGCAATATGCCCGTACCTTTTACTGCTCGGAGTTCGTCGAGCATATGCTCAAAAAATACAAGCTCGCTACCTTCGAACGGGGCGCGATCGTCAAGCCGATTGACTTCTGCGCCATTCGCGGCGGACGCATGATCTATCGCGGCCGTCTGCAGGACTTTTTATGCTCCGAGGCGGCGGCCTCGCTCCAGGCGCCCGTTTGAGGCGCGTCACGATGGAGGTGTCTATGAAAGAAAAAATCACGCTTACGACCGATTTTGAAAACGACCTGAGGTGCGCCGCGCTACCCTTTTCGGACTATCCCCGTCCGCAGAGGAAGCGCGACGCCTATCTTTGTCTCAACGGCCCGTGGGATTTTCGTATCGAAAACCGAGGACGGGTGCGCCTTGCGGGAACGGTCACCGTGCCCTTTGCGCCCGAAAGCCGTCTGTCGGGCATCGGGTGCGAGATCGGGAAGTATGACGCCATGATCTACGAGCGTAGCTTTGCGCTCACGTCAGATATGCTCGGCGGCCGCGTGCTTCTGCATTTCGGTGCGTGTGACCAGCTCGCGCGCGTGTCGGTCAACGGCATGTCCGTCGGAGAGCACGTCGGCGGTTATCTGCCCTTCTCGTTTGACGTGACCGAAGCCGTTCGTGAGGGAGAAAATACGCTCCGCGTCGAGGCCGAGGATCCCCTTGACAAGACCCTGCCGTACGGCAAGCAGTCGAAAAAAAGCCACGGCATGTGGTACACGAAGATCAGTGGCATCTGGCAAACCGTTTGGCTCGAGTGGGTGCCTCAGAATTATATCCGCGACCTGCGCGTCACTCCCGACCTTTGCGGCGTGACGGTCGAGGTCGAGGGCGGCGTCGAGGAAAAGACGCTGATTTTTGAGGGCAAGCGCTATCCGTTTCGCGGCAATCGCTACCGCCTTGATGTACACGATCCGATTCTGTGGACGCCCGACGCGCCGCATCTGTATGCGTTTGCCATCGAGTGCGGGGAGGATCGTGTCGAATCCTATTTCGGATTGCGCACGTTTGGCGTAGAGGAGCGCGGCGACCGCGCTTACCTGTGTTTGAATGGCGAGCCGATCTTCTGCCATGGTCTGCTTGACCAAGGTTATTTTGCCGACGGCATCTTCCTTCCCGCGTCACCGCGCGGCTACGAGGAGGATATTTTACGCATGAAGGCCTGCGGCTTTCGCATGCTTCGCAAGCATATCAAGCTTGAGCCCGACCTCTTTTACTACTACTGCGACGTCCACGGCATGCTCGTATTTCAGGATATGATCAACAGCGGCGCGTATCATTTTCTCGTCGATACTGCGCTTCCGACGGTCGGCCCGCGCCGCGGCATCACGCATGCGGCGAGCAAGAAGCGCCGCGCGGCGTTTGAGCAGACTGCGCGCGGCATGATCGATGCGCTCTACAATCACCCCTCGGTCGTGTATTATACGATCTTCAATGAGGGATGGGGGCAATTTGACGCGAAGGGGCAGTACGCGCTTTACAAGGCGCTCGATCCCACACGCGTATACGACACAACCTCGGGTTGGTTCAAAACCGATGCGACCGACGTAGAAAGTGACCACGTGTATTTCAAAAAAATTCGGCTCTTACCCGTGAAGGGAAGGCCGATGGTGTTGTCCGAATTTGGCGGCTACGCCTGCCCGATCGAGGGGCATCGGTATAACACCGAAAAGGTATATGGCTACCGCATCTGCAAGGACGTGCAAAGCTTTGAAAACGATCTTGTTGCACTGTATGAGAATGAGATTGTGCCCGCGATCGGAGAGGGGCTGTGCGCGGCGGTGCTGACGCAGGTCAGTGACGTGGAGGACGAGACTAACGGCCTTATGACCTACGATCGGCGCGTGATGAAGGTGGATTCCGAACGAATGACCGCGCTTGCTAAATCACTCGACAAGATCTTTTACCATACCGTATCCTAATAAAAAGGCCGCTACGAAGTGCTTTCGCAGCGGCCGTGTTTTTTAATCATCAATATCCGTCAGTTTAGAGACGGTTGTGCCAAGTGCTTCGGCAATCTTAAAGAGTGTTTTGAGCGAGGGGCAAAAATAACTGCCGAGGCCTTCCAATTGTGATACGTAACCGGCGGACAGATCGCAAGCCTCGGCAAGCTCCTCTTGCGTCATTCCTTGCAATTTTCGATAATATGCGGTATATGGTGGCAGAGCTGCACCACTCAAGCGTAATGAGAGCATGGTAGATTTGGCCGATCAAATTATCGTGATTTGGGACGAAAAATCACGCGGATCGCCTCCTTGATATCCTCGGTCATGGCCTGCATGGCCGCGAACTCGACATCGTGCCAGCATCTTATTGTTGATCTTTGTAAATGGTGTCCACGACCCCCTGTACCTGCACGGCGCGGTCGGCGTAGAAATAGTCGGTCTTGCCGGCGCGTAACAGATCCCCAAAGGCACGGAGCTGCTTTAAATAAAGATCGGCTCCCTTTGCCGTGTAGGTCACGGGCTCGGATACGGTGCGGTTCTGCATGGCCGAGTAATCGCCCTGTGGCGCGTAGAGGTGGCAAAGCGTTCCCGCCTCCTCCTGAGCGAGCGTGCCGCGACAGAGGATATAGCCCTTCGAGCCGTAAAGCTCGAGCTTGCTCTCGGACGCGAGGTCGGGCACGTTGAAGTTGATGTCGACGTGACCGAGCACACCGCCCCGCGTACGGAAGATAAAGACGCCGCCGTCCTCGACCTCGTACCGGAAGGTGCGGGTCGCATAAAGGCTTTTGACGGTCTCGATCTCGTCGTCGAGCAGATATTCCACGAGCTCAATGCAGTGAACGCCGAGATCCATGATCGCACCGCCGCCACCGAGCGCGCGGTTTTGTCTCCACGCACCCGCGATGTCGGGATACCAGCAGGAGAATTGCACGCGCACGTCGTTGACCTGTCCGATCTCGCCGTTGACGATCAGTGCTTTGGCTTTTTCGTGCAGGTGGTGGTGCTTCATCATGTAGCCGATCGTGATCTGCTTGCCTGCGGCACGGAAGGCGTCGACGAGTGCGCGCGCCTCCTTTTCGTTCATGGCGATTGGCTTTTCAATAAAGACGTGCTTGCCGTATTGGAGGGCGAGCATGGCCTGGTCGTAATGGCATGCAACGGGCGAGCCGATATAAACGGCGTCGCAATCGACCGTGCGGAGCATGTCCTCCTCGGACGTAAAATGTGGTACGCCGTACTTTTTTCCAAGCTCCTCGGCAAGCGCGGGAACGCGCTCCATCAGCGCGACGAGCTCAAGGGTGTCATCCTTGCGAATGGCGGGAATGACGCGGCGGTCGGCGATGCCGCCCGCGCCGACGATGGCAAAACGGATCTTTTTCATAATTGTCTCCTGTTCGTTTTTATTAGGGAAGCAGACGCTTTGTCGTGCCCTTCAGATAGACCTGACATTGGCGCACCCTCGACCTCGGTATGATAATGGGGGAGCGTTGCCGTGAAGCAGGCGTCAAAGACGCCCCACATGACCTCAAAGCCGCCGCGCGCGCCACCGCGCTGTGCCTCTTTACGTCGCTCTTGCCGTTCGATACGCCGTGGTATTTTTCGAGTTGCTTCAAGCGCTACGTGCACATGTTGCCGCAAGAGTATAAGCGATCGATCCTGGTGTGAGGGGAAGGCATAAAAAACGAAGGAGCGCTCAGGCTCCCTCGTGTCCTTCCTCGGTTTCTTTTTTCTTCCGATATTTCACCATGGCAATCAGGATCGAGACCATGGTCAGCAGGTCGCCGACGGCTGAGCCGTAGGCACGGCTGACGAGGTTATAGACAAACCAGAAGGGCGAGCCGCAGAGCGAGACGCGGCGAATGATCCGCTCGTCGCGTAGCCAGAACGCGCCCGTATGCAGAAGCACGCCGGCAATGGGCAACAGATCGATCGGCGATCGGCAGAGCAACAGTCCTGCGACAACGATCGCGAGATTGCAGAGGATCACGATCGGTCGGATATGCTTCGCGATGCGTGGGTGATCCTTTTTTTCGGCCACGACCGATACGATCGCGCCGAGTACGTCGAGGATCGCACCCGAATACGCGCCGAGCAACAGATACTGAAGCACGTAAAGGCAACGCGAGATCGTGTTCCAGATGATGATATTTCTTCGCTTTTTCTGTTGATAGCTGAGCAAAAACGTCGCCGTAGCCAAAACACCGACGACCGTCGCAATGATAAAACGCATCTCGTTTCCTCTCCAACACATCCATTGTCTATTATAATAGCACAAAGAGAGAAAAATGTCAAGAAAAATGGCACCTGCTTTGCAGATGCTGTTTTTCTATTTTTGTCGGTTTTTGTCAGCTTTTTTTGGCGGTGATCTTCGTGCGTGTGAGATCACGGCTGATCGAGACCAGCCAAAGAAGCGTTTCGGTTGGCACGCGGCCGTCGAGAGCGACCGTGATCCAATGGCGCTTGTTCATGTGATAAGCCGGCCAGAAGCCCTCCTCCTGCCAGAGGGAGTCGAGAAGCTCCTCTGGACATTTGAGGTTGACGATGTCGATCTTGCCGTCTCCGTCGAGGCCGAGGTGACGGCGGGCGATCGTCATGACGGCAGCGAACCACTTGCGGTTGCCGCGGTGTCGGAAGATCACGATGGTCTGATCCTTCTCAAAGGGGCGGTCGGGCTCGACGCCGCAATGGTCGGCGACAAGGCGTTCAAATTCGGTTCGGTTCACGGTGTGCACCTCCTTTTTTAGGGTTGCTTGTATTATACTACAAAACAGCTCGCGCGGCAAGAGGGAATGGCAAAATTCTCCCACGTATCCGAAAATAATATCTTGCAATTCCGTCGAAAGTTTGCTATAATGAATACGTCCGATGGACGGATACCGATAGAAACAAGGAGAAACGAAATGTCCGAATTTTTAGCATCGTTACCTGCGATCGTCGTCTGCTTTCTCGTGTGCGGCGCGAAGATCGTGGAGATCACCATTCAATCGCTCAAGACCTGCATGATGGTCAAGGGTCAGCGCCTCAAGGCGGCGGGACTTGGCCTTCTCGAGTGTGCCATCTGGGGACTTGTCATTTCCACCATCATCGGCACGCTTGGTGATAATTTGTTTTTGCTCGCCTTTTACTGCGTGGGCTACGCGACGGGTCTTTTTCTCGGCTCGACGATCGAGAGCAAGATCGCACTCGGCACGTCCAACCTCGAGTTGTTTGCGAACGACGAGAACACCGAAAGGATCGTGCAGTACTTAAAGGAAAACAACCGCGGTTATACGGTTCTGGACGGTCACGGCTCGACCGAAAAGATGAACATGATCTTTATCGTCCTGCCGCGCCGTGAGGCATCGCGTGTGCTGAAGGATATTCGTCGGCTTTGCGATAACAAGGTGTTTGTGGTGGCCTCGGAGGTCAGCAAATACGCGGGCGGTTACGGTATGGTGAAATAAAAGACAGCGTGTACGCTTTTTGAAGGGGACTTTGAAAGAAGTCCCCTTCCCCCTGATGTAGCAATGAAATCCTTTGTATGAAGGCTTGCTTCACGGATGGGGGAGGTCAAGGAGGGGGAAGGGTGCGAAGAATCTATGCGAGTAGCATAGATTCAAGCCCTTCCCCTTCCTTGTGGCGTTCTTTGGTTCCTTTCTGTCGCTATTGACAGAAAGGAACAGGAAAGTATCTTTGCTTGTCGAATTTCCGCATTCTTGCTATTCGGCAAGAACGCTTGGCAAGAAGCGAATAAGGGGTTTCACCCCTTAACCCCGCTGCGCTCCCGACGGCCTTCGATGGCCGTCGGGGTTCTTTCCTTTTACAAGTCGAACGCCGAAGGGGCAAGCCGCGCCCCTTCGGCTGGTGGGATTTAGGACGCAAACCGAGCGGTTTCTCTAAACTCGGTAGGGGTCGGCGCCTCGACGACCCGTTACGAGGCGATTTATCCGATTGTTCGGCGCGGGAATCGTCAAACAAGATTTTTTCAAAATCCCTTGTAAATCCTCAAAATCTGTGCTATAATAATTTTGCCAAACAAATCGAATAAAAACGTAGGGATATATTCTTTTAAGGGATACTATACCTTTTTTTACGTACCCTAATCAGTATGAATTTGGTAAAAACGCAAATTCTAATGCTGGTTAGGATGCAAAGGATTTTATCCCTATTCTACCTTCGATTTGTTTGGCGACAATCGGAGTTTGCGTTTTTCGGTGCGTGGCTTCGGTTGCGCACCTTTTTTGTTTTAGACTATTGTAAAATGTCTATTTTTATGTTATAATACTTGTACCACACATTTTTGAATAGCCCTTACAAGGGGGAATACTATCTTTTGGTAAAAAATGTATTCTCTCACCCTTTGTAATGGGCAAAAATGTGTGGTAGCATGGAGGGATGCATTTTTTCGGTGCGTCTCTTTATGGGGCGCACCTTTTTGTTTTGGAGGATCGAACGATGGAATTATTACAGGTCGCACTGTTCGGCCACAGCATATACAATAATCCCGAGGCCGACGCTCGCCTCGCCGAGCTCGTTGATACCCTGACCCGTGAGCATGAATTCGTGGAGTTTTACATCGGCCGCCACGGTGATTTTGATATCGCGGCCGCTTCGACCGTCAAGCGTGTGCGCGCCAACCATGGCCTCGACAACGCCTCGATGACCCTCGTGCTTCCCTACCACACCGCGAACGACGCCTATTACGCCGACTATTACGACGATCTCGCCTATCCCTTGTCCTCTCGCACGCATTTCAAGGCCGCCATCACCAAGCGCAACGAATGGATGGTCGAGCAGGCCGACCTCGTGATCGTCCTCGTCGAGCGCGAAAGCGGCGGCGCGTATACCGCCATGCGCTACGCCGAGCGGCTTGGAAAAAGGATCATCAATCTCGTTGAACCGATGTAAAAATTCCACCATCCGATTGGGTGGTGGAATTTTCTCTTATGCCTTTACGGCTACGCTCGCGTACGCCGTATACTCGGTCACGTCGAGGATCGTTTCGCCGTCGATCTGCACCGTAGAGGGGCTGTCAAAGGTTACGCGGATCGTCTTTCCCGTATGGATCTTGACCATCTTTGTGTGCTTGACGTGCTCGCCCTTGAAGATCGAGGGGAAGGCCATCAGCGTGCGCAGACGGCCGCCGCCGTAAAAGAGCAGTACCGAGAGCTTGCCCTCGGGATCGTTGCGGTCCTGCTGAGGGGTGGCCATCATGCCGCCACCGTAGTAGCGTCCCTTCATCGTGGGCGCAAGCCATACCTTTTCATAGCGGTATTCCTGTCCGTCTACCGTCACCGTCGCACCGCAGGTCTTGTAGTGGAACAACAGTCCCTGAATGGCAATGGCCGTGTAGTTGACGGCCTTTTTGGCGGTCAGCTTTTGCTTGTCGCCGACCTCACAGCAGTAGCCGTCGATGCCGAAGCCGACGTTGTTTAAGAAGCGGTAGGTCTTGCCCTTTACCTCAACGGTGGGCAGATCGCGAATGTATTCCTTGACCGAAAACGGGCCGTCGTTGACGGTGCGGCCGACGTCGCGCAAAAAGTCGTTGCCAGAGCCGAGTGCGCAGTAAAGAATGTCGCACGCGACGGAAAGGCCCTCCGTATCGTTGATAAAGCGGTTCAGCGTGCCGTCGCCGCCGCAGACGATGACCGCATCCTCCTCGGTCAAGGGGGAGAGCAGCTCGGCATAGCTTTCGACCTTCGTAATGTCGAGAAAGATCGGCTCGCCGACGCAGAATACGGAAAGCGCCGCGACCTCGTTTTCGGCGTTGCCGTTTCCTGCCTTGGGATTATAAAGAACGTAGGTTTTCATCGAGACAATTCCTCCATTGTATAGTGACTACATTATATCGGCGCAATCTAAACTGAAAATAAACTGGTCGCAAAAACGCGAAAAAAGTCGTTGCCATAGCGTTGTGCCCTTAAGGACACAACGCAGTTATGATCGCCTGCGGCGAGTTTAGCGTTGTGATTGGCTATGCCAAGTTATGATGTGCCTTCGGCACAGTTTGAAGTAACAAGGCGATCATATCATAACGTTTGCGAAGCAAACTCATAACGGCGAGCAAAAGCGAGCCTCATAACTAAAAATAGCATTTGTGGCTACAAATGCAGTGCTTGTCAGGAAAAAAGGACAGAGAACGCAAAAAATTTTCTGCCCTTTTCCTGTCGGTAGGTAACGTATTCTATTGAATTTCAAAAAACTGTCCTTTAGGGTACAACCCCATTGATCTTTTTTCGTTTTTGTGGTACAATGAAAACGAATCCACGAAACGAGGGGAAAAGCATGTTTCATATTCTTGTGGTAGATGACGATAAAAATACGCGCCTGTATTTCCGTGCTCTTTTGGAGGGCGCGGGATATACCGTGTCGGCGGCAGGGAATGGGGAGGAGGCACTCGCCGTGATGGCGCACGAGCACGTCGATCTCGCCGTGCTTGACGTGATGATGCCGAGAATGGACGGCTACGAGTTCACGCGTACGCTCCGCGAAACGCAGAACAATCTGCCGATTCTGATGGTGTCGGCCAAGCAGCTCCCAGCAGACAAGCACCGCGGCTTCCTTGCGGGCACCGACGACTATATGACCAAGCCCATTGACGACGAGGAGATGCTCTTTCGCATCAAGGCGCTTCTGCGCCGTGCGAAGATCGAAAGCGAGCGGCAGATCGTCATCGGCGACGTGGTGCTCGATTACGATTCCTTGACGGTCTCGCGCGGGAACGAGGTGCAGGAGTTGCCGCAAAAGGAATTTTTGCTTTTGTATAAGCTGTTGTCCTATCCCGGTAAGATCTTTACGCGCATTCAGCTGATGGACGAGATCTGGGGGAGCGAAAGCGAGACGGGCTGGGAGACGGTCACGGTGCATATCGCGCGCCTGCGCCGCCGCTTTGAGTCCTTTGATGAATTTGAGATCGAGTCGGTGCGCGGACTCGGCTATAAGGCGGTAAAAAAGGTATGAAGAAAAAGAATCCCGAAGCAAAGGCAAAGCGCAGCCCCAAGCTGCACCTGCTCAAAAAGGGGGAGCGCCCCTCGCGCACCTCGCTGACGATCGTGCTCGCGCTTTTCGTTTTTTCGATCCTATTGCTCGCCATCGGCTTTACGGCGCTCGGCATTTACGGCTTTACGAAGCTCGGCGTGCTTGTTAACGTAGAGGGCGAGCTTGACCTCGGCTCGGTCATTCTGTTTATGTCGCTATCGAGCCTGATCATCGGCGGCTTGATCGCCTTTTTCAGCAGTCGCATTCCCTTAAAGCCGATCAATAACCTCATCAATAAGATGAACCGATTGGCGGCAGGCGATTTTAAGGCGCGCCTCCAATTCGGCAATACGCTCTCGGCGCATTCCGCCTTTCGCGAGATCTCGACGAGCTTCAATACGATGGCCGAGGAGCTTGAAAATACCGAGCTTTTGCGCCATGATTTTATCAACAATTTTTCGCACGAATTCAAAACGCCCATCGTGTCGATCCGCGGCTTTGCCAAGCTGTTGGCCAAGGATAACCTGAGCGAGGAGCAGAGGCTGGCTTATCTGCACGCGATCGAGGAGGAGTCGATGCGCCTCTCGGACATGGCAACGAACGTGCTTTCGCTCTCGAAGATCGAAAACCAGACGATTCTGTCTGATCTGTCACGCTTCAATCTTTCCGAGCAGATCCGCGGCGCGGTATTGCTTTTGGAGGGAAAATGGTCGCAAAAGCACATTGATCTCGGGCTCGATTTTGAGGAATACGAGATCGAGGCGAACGAGGAGCTTTTGCGCGAGGTCTGGATCAATCTGCTCGACAACGCCGTCAAGTTTTCTCCCGAGGACGGGAGCGTTTGCGTCACGGTCACTGACGGCGGCGAGATGCTTTGCGTGACGGTCAGCAATACGGGTAGCGAGATCCCGCCCGAGAAAAGGGAAAAGGTATTCCATAAGTTTTATCAGGCCGACGAGTCGCACGCGACGGCAGGCAACGGCGTGGGGCTTGCGATCGTCAAGCGGATCGTCGATCTGCACAGGGGCGAGATCGCGCTGGAAAGCGGCGACGGCGTCACCGCCTTTGCCGTAACGTTGCCGAAAAAGCAATAACGCAAACGGCCGAGACGGTCGGCCTTCTTGCACCCCGCATTCCCAAAAATCCCCTTTACAACCAAAAAATTATATGCTATAATAACCTTATCGGTTGATATTCGCCGAACGGTGCATACTATATACGGTTGCACAAATTTATAAAAGCAGAAAGGACTCTCCCATGAAGCTGAATTACAAACGCGTGATCCTCGTCGGTATGGCCTTCTTCCTGATCTCCGCCTTCTGGCAGGCCTACGACGCCATCGTGCCGCTGATTCTGACCAATCACTTTGGGTTGCCTCAAACCGTTTCGGGTGCCGTCATGTCGCTGGATAACATCCTCGCCGTGTTTATGCTCCCCCTCTTTGGTGCGCTCTCCGATAAGGTCAATACGAGACGCGGCAAGCGCACGCCCTTTATTCTGTTTGGGTCGATCGCCGCGATGATTGCTTTCGTGTGCCTGACGCTGATCGACAACTATCAGCTCGCACGCCTCGCCGCCGAAAATATTCCCGAGCTTTCGGGGACTCTTACGGCAGATAAGATCCGAGAGATGACCGTCGAGCTGACGATCCAAAACCCGTGGCCCTTCCTCGGCTTTATCGCCACTCTTCTCGTGGTGTTGATCGCCATGGCTACCTTCCGCTCGCCCGCCGTTGCGCTTATGCCCGACGTGACGGTCAAGCCCCTGCGCTCCAAGGCCAACGCCATCATTAACCTGACGGGTACGGCAGGCGGCATTCTCGTCCTCGTGCTCGGCATGATCTTTGCCACCTCGAAAAAGCTTTATATGCCCTACACGGGCTACGTGATTGCCGTTGTGGCCATCATGTTTACCGGCCTTGTGATCTTCCTTTTGACCGTTAAGGAGCCGCGCTGGGCGGCTGAGATGCAGGCAGAGTCCGAGCGCCTCGGTCTTGAGGAGACGCTCGCAGAGGACGCCCCCGCCGAGAAGCGGAAGCTGTCGCGCGGCGAGTTGACCTCGCTGCTGCTCATTCTGGCGTCGGTTGCGCTCTGGTTTATCGGCTACAACTCGATCACCAGCAAATATTCGGTCTACGCGACCAATATCCTCGGCTTCGATTTTAATCTGACGCTCATCATTGCACAGGCGGCGGCCATCGTTTCCTACATTCCCGTTGGCATCATCTCCTCGAAGCTCGGTCGCAGAAAGACCATTCTCTGCGGTATCGTCATTCTTGCCTCGGCGTTCTTTATCGGCAACTTTATCACGCCGACTACCCCCGAGGTCATTATGTACCCCGTCTTTATTCTCGCGGGCATCGGCTGGGCGACCATCAACGTAAACAGCTATCCCATGGTAGTTGAGCTTGCGGGCTCGGGAGACGTCGGAAAATATACGGGATATTATTATACGGCAAGCATGTCGGCCCAGATCGTTGCGCCGATCCTTTCGGGTATTTTGTACGACCTGATCGGTATGCGCTACGTTTTCTTTGCCTTCGGTACGGTCTTTGTGCTTCTTTCCTTCGTGACGATGTTCTTCGTCAAGCACGGCGACTCGAAGCCGATCAAAAAATCCGAAAAGAAGGACCTGCTCGAGCAGCTGGACGTGGATAACTGATATGATCGTTTTATATGCCGTGTTGTTTTCCTTGCTCGGCCTTTTATTGGTTGCCGTGCTCGTATATCTTCTCGTACTCGTCCGTCCGCCGAAGCGGATCCAATCCGATCCCGTGCTGATGTGCGATTATGCGCATCGCGGTTTGCACGGCGACGGCATTCCCGAAAATTCACTGGCCGCGTTCGAACGCGCCTGCGTTGAGGGCTATGGCATCGAGCTTGACGTCCAGCTCTCGCGCGACGGTGTCGTGATGGTCTTTCACGACGCGAAGCTCGGCCGCATGACGGGTCATGCGGGCAAGCTCTGTGAGCTGGACGCCGCCGAGCTTGGGACGCTTCGTCTGGCCGATTCGGACGAGAGGATTCCGAGCTTTGCCGACGTGCTCGCGCTCGTGAACGGTCGCGTGCCGCTTCTGGTCGAGCTGAAGGGGGAAACGACCAAGGTGGAGCTTTGCCCCAAGGTCGCCGCACTTTTGCGCGAATACAAGGGGGCGTATTGCATCGAGTCCTTCAACCCGATCCTGCTCGGCGAGATGAAGAAGCACTTGCCCGATGCCCTTCGCGGTATGCTTTATACCAACCTCTGTCGCGAGAAAAAGAAATATTCCGTGATCAATATCCTGCTTACGCTGATGGCGCTCAATGTCATCGGCAAGCCTGATTTTATTGCCTATAACCAAGAGGATCGCGACTCGCTTCCCGTGAAGATCACGACGAAGCTTTACGGTGCACCGCATTTCGTGTGGACGACGCGCGGCGACCGCGAGCGAGCAAAGGCAAAAGCCCTTGACGAGCACGCGATCTTTGAGCTGTATGAGAAAAAGTAAGTGGAAATAAAATATGGTGGGGGACTTTTCAAAAAGTCCCCCACCATATTGTTATTTTTCCAATCGGATCGTCTCTCCCGACTTGACCGTATAGGCCACGCCGTCGACGTCGAAGAATACGTCGAGCAGCGAGGGGTTGTAAACCGTCAGGCTGTCGGCGCTGTAAACGAGCGAGTGGTAGGCGGTGACGTAGTCGTAGATCTCCATGTTCGTCGCATACCAGATGTCGTCGTGACCTGCGAGCTTCTCGCATATCTCGTCCAGACGCTCCCAATTGCTCTTGTTCTCGAACTCGTGCGCATGACCCCACACATAAAAGAGCTTCGGGCCGCGGCGCGAGCGGTAGAGACCGTCGACGTCCATAGAAAGGAAGCGTTCAATGTAGTCAAAGAGCTCGGGGTTGTCGTGATGGGCGGTCGGCACCCAGTTGAACCAATCCTCGGGTAGGTCAAAGGCGTCGTTGTCACCGTCTGTGACACGCGTGTAGACGATGCCGCAGTCGACGAGGTCGCGGCGAACACGCTCGTAGGTGACGGGGCTCTTGAAGCGGTTGACGCTGCGATCGGGGAAGGCGAAGCCGCGGATGACGCCGCCGAACGCTTGCTCGAGCACGAGGCGGCAATCGAGGACCTCGCGAATCCCCTCGATGGGATGCAGGGTATCCAGTGCCCGATGCTCGTAGCCGTGGTTCGCGACCTCGTGTCCCTTGGCCAAAATTTCATTTTGGATAAAATCCTTCGAGAGCCCCTTTTCTACCGCAACGCGCTCGCCGATGAGGTTAAAGGTGCCCTTGAGGCCGTAGCGGTTGAAGGTGTCAATGAGACGCACGTCGTGGCGGGAGCCGTCGTCGTAGCTGAACGTGACGGCCTTGGAGCGACCGCCGGGGAACCGCAAAAAGTTGTATTTCATGGTGTGTCCTCTCCTTACTTTCCGCGGATTTTCGCGCCGAACGGGAAGAGCGCAAGCTTCATAAACTTAAAGCACTGTACGCCGCGTGAGATGCCGATAATCGTGATACAGTTGAGAATACCGAACAGCAGGTAGGCGAGCGCCATTTCCCAGCCGCCGATCACGGCCCAGAGGGTGTTGGCAATCGGGTGTGCGGCAACGTTCAGGTCAACCTTTTTTCCAAAGGGTGCAAAGGAAAGACGGGACATCTTGAAGCATTGAAGACCGAAGGGAAGGCCCACGACGGTGATGCAGAGCAAAAGGCCGCCGATTGCCCAGAAAATGGCGAGCCACAGACCGCCGAGCAGAATCCATAAGAGATTGGAAAGAAAGCGTAGCATAGCGTTCTCCTTTTTTGTTTTTTCTCTGCTTATTATAACATACCTTTTGGGAAATGTAAAGAAAAAAAGAAAAAAGCCCCATGCGAGCTGTCATTTTTATTGGCGGTTGTTCTTACAGGGCCGAAGATGGGAGGACGCGGCCTTCCCAAGGAAAGGGAGGAGACACACGGTATCCATCCTATTCATGAAAGCTTTTGAAGGGGGGGACTTTTTGAAAAAAGTCCCCCACGAAAGCTCTCTCAAAGCTCCTTGATTCTCCCTTTATTTCACCGCAAATTCGCCGAGCGTGGTCGAGGTAATGTACTCGTCCTTAAAGGCGCGTAGCTGTGCCATGTGCGGCTGTGCGATGTGCACCTGCTGGTGCTCGCGTGTCTCCCAGGCCTCGATGAGCAAGAGCTCGGTTGGGTCGGCCTCGGAAAAATAATAGTCGTAGCGGTGACAGCCGTTCTCGGCGAGAACGGCATCGAGAATGCCCTCGGCCTTCACGCGCTCGACGAACTTCTCACGCTGACCGGGCAGGCATTGGAAAACGACGTAGATCGTATACATCGGTACGTTCTCCCGCGGTGCTTACGCCAAAAGCTTTTTGAGGAAACCGCTTTCCTCGTGGGTTACGTCCTTGTCTGCGCAAAGGAAGGCAATGCAGAACATCGTCAGCTGTGCCTTGCCCTTGTCGGAAAGACTGTCAATCAGTGTGTCGGCGGCCTCTCTGCCTGCGTCGTCGCCGATCAAGGTGATCACGTTCTTCATGTCCTCGTAATCTTCGCCGGAGCCATCTCTGCCGAGAAAATCGCAAAAAAACTTGTATTCTTTTTCCGAAAAATTGCCGTCTGTACCGAGACAAGCGGAAATGACGTGCAGATAGACGTCGGAAACGGTTACCGAATCACAGTCCTCGAACATTTTTTCGAGCTCGTCCCAAAGCAAAGTCGTGTTCTTTTTCGCGAGGATTAACAGGTCCTCATAAGGGGTATGGGCGTATTTTTGTAGATAATCGTGCAGCGTGGTTGCCATGATAACTCCTCCGTATTAAAAGTAAATTCGTTTATGCCAACAGCTTTTTGATGAAGTCGACCTCGTCAACGGAAATCGTCTCGTCAACGGCGAGGAAGGACAAGCAGAACATAATGAGTGCCGATTTGCCATCGGGGGAGAGGACGTCTACCAGATTGTCGGTCAGCTCCATCGCCTCACTGCCGCTAATCGTTTCCAGCAAGTTCTTCGCTTCCTCGAACGTCATATCCTCTTCTTCGAGAAAATCCTTGAGGAACTTGTACTCGAGCTCGGTCAGCTTGTTGTCGGTGCCAAGGCAAGCGGCGATGACGATCAGGTATGCCCGACTGGTGTTCTCGCCCAAAATGTCCTTCAATTCATTTGCGGTCTTTTGCATGCTGAGGTTAGCAAGGCTCAAAAGATTCTCATAGGAAAGGTTTACGTAATCTTGCAGCAGTTCATTCAGGTTACTCATGGAAAAATCCTCCGTGTTTCATTAGGGTAATTTCATTTTAGCACTTTTTGATGTCGGTGTCAATAACGGATTTCAAAAAAAACGAAAAAATCGCAGCGAAGGCGCGAAAAACGCAGGAGAACCCCCTGCGTTTTTTGCGTATTTTAAATCGATTGTGTGAAAACCGCTCGCTCAAAATCCTCGATATTCTTGGCAATGTCGGGACTGCCGAAGATTGATGCCGTACCCACGACGAAAATGTTGGCGCCTGCTTCCTTCATGCGAATGGCGTTGGCAATGCTGACGTTTCCGTCCACCTCGATCTCCGCGTCCGCCCGTCCGTGCGCGTCCAAGAATTTTCTCGCCCTCGCGATTTTTTCGATGGCGTGAGGGATCATTAGCAGAAATGCAAGAAAAGTTTTTGAAAATTATTTGTTGAGATTATTATACCATATTTTTCACGAAGTGTAAAGATAAAATTGTTTGGCACTAGGGTAACTCCGCTTCGCTCCGTGATTTGCACGCTCTACGCCTGACAAGCGAGCTTGTCGATCTCCGAGCGGCGAATGCGAACCTGATTCCGCTACACCTACGTTGTGCGGTGCTACGCTCGGCACACCAGTGCCCCAGCCAACGCAAAAAGGACGCCGATTGGCGTCCTTTGCGTTGGCTGGGGCACTAGGATTCGAACCTAGGTAATGACGGAGTCAGAGTCCGTTGCCTTACCGCTTGGCGATGCCCCATTGACAACGGCTATTATTATACCACGTTTGATACGATTTGTCAAGACTTTTTTGAAAAAATCTTTAAATTTAAAACCAACTTGTGATAAATATTTCAAGTCCTATGAATATCAATATCGCGCCTCCGAGTATTCCGGCTCCTCCCGCAAGGTGCGTTCCGGCCTTTCTTCCTATCGCTATGCCGCCCATGCATATGACGAAGGTCACTGCGGAGATTATCAGTGCGGCGAGTATTGCAGAGAACAGGTCATATTCCGCTATGGTAAAGCCGACCGACAGTGCGTCGATGGATGTGGCGATGCCCTGAACGACCAAAGCCGTAAAGCCGACTCCTGCATTTTCATTGCATTCACAGTCCTTATTCTTTATTCCTTCTATAAGCATTTTTCCGCCTATGAAGCAGAGCAGTACGAGTGCTATCCAGGGGATAAGCTTCTCGAACGACTGAAAATGTTTTACTATCGTGTGCACGCACACCCATCCTATCAGTGGCATCAGTGCCTGAAAGAGGGCGAACATTCCCGCTATGCCGAGCATCTTCTTCTTTTTCATGCAAGGCTCGTTGAGTCCGTTTGCCATAGATACCGAAAAAGCGTCCATAGCAAGACCTATGCCGAGGAGTATGCTATTAAAATAAAAAGCAAAATCAAGTGACATTTTTTCTCTCCGTTTTAAAAAATATAATAAAAAATCCGGGCGCGGCGTACCGTGCTCGGTGTCGAAAAAACAGAGACTCCATGCACAAGGCTACGCACCAAATACATGAGTCTCGCAAATTAAAGCAAGCCAGACCGTAAGGTCAGTATGTTGACTTGCTGCGCATATGCGCTTGCTACTCCCTCATACCCGATAATTATACCATATGAAATTGATTTTGTCAAGCATTATTTCAAATTTTACCAGGACGGGACGGCAAATTTCGCCGTCCCGTTTGAATTTAAAGCTTTTTATATCTTAATCTGATTGAGTTGAGTACCACGCAAATCGAGGAGAAGCTCATGGCGGCAGAGGCTATCATGGGGGACAGCGTTATGCCGAAAACAGGATAAAGCACACCTGCCGCGACGGGAATACAT
>CAYULZ010000009.1:0-22197 GCA_964445865.1 uncultured Lachnospiraceae bacterium
AAGGTAACGTTAACATCAAATTCATCGCCGATGTTCTTGCCGACGATCTGCTCCTCAAAGCCGGGGATAAAAGAACCGGAGCCAAGCTTCAAGGCATAATCGGTACCCTTACCGCCGTCGAAAGCAACGCCGTCGCAGAAGCCCTCGAAATCGATCACGGCAGTGTCTCCCATTTCGGCAGCACGGTCAGTCACTTCGATTTCACGGGAATTGCGCTCACGAATGGTCTCGATTTCCTTATCGACTTCCTCGTCGGTAACAACAGCCGTTTCCTTTTCAACCTCAATACCGAAATAATCCTTGATCTCAACCTCAGGCTTTACGTAAACCTTGGCAGACATAACAAGACCGTTTTCGTCGATGCTGACGATATCGAACTCAGGCTGACCAACGGTATCAAGATTGGCCTCCTTAAGAGCCTCGGGATAAACCGTGGGGATCAGATCGTTGATGGCGTCCTCATAGAAAACGCCGGTTCCATACATCTTTTCGATGATAGAACGGGGAGCCTTTCCTTTTCTAAAGCCGGGAACGGTGATAGACTTGACCTGCTTGCGGTAAACTGCGGATACTGCGGCATCAAACGTTGCCTTGTCTACCGAAAACTGCAATTCATATCTGTTTTTTTCGATGATTTCAGATTTTGTTAAACTCATTTTGGTTTAAACCTCCGATGTTTTTTAATTTTTTACATACAGTATATATTGTACTTTTTTTTGTTCAATTTGTCAATAGATATTTCAAAAATTATCCAATGTGGTAGGGAATAAATTTCAAATAGTCGGCTGAGATCATCTGAAAGCGGATCCCATCCCATTCAAAGCTTCCCGGCTGCGTATAAACACCGTGAATATGGCCAAAAAAGCAACGGCGGATTCCATATTCTTTCAAAAGCGAAAGGAGCGGCTCACAGATATAATCACCCCATAACGGGGGAAAATGAAAGAACACCAGAATTTCTTTTCCCGATATCTCCTGCAAGCCCCTTGCCGCCTCTAACGACATCCTCAAACGAATAACCTCGCGGTTCAGAATTTTCTCATAATCCACGTTTAACTCGGTAGTTTGCATAGACTTATCCACGAACCAACCGCGTGAACCGGCTACGATATAATTCTCGACCTCAATGGCGTTATTGTTCAAAATGCCAATGGTATTTATACAATTTTCACAAAACGTTTTTTTCATTTTGGAAACGGTGCTCCACCAAAAATCATGGTTACCCTTCATGATCAACTTCTTTCCGGGTAAAGCATCGATCCATTGCAAATCCTCAATTGCTTCCTGTGTCGTCAGTGCCCAGGAAATATCTCCCGGAATGATGACCGTATCGTCATCTGCCACGACGTGCTTCCATTGAGAGGCAATACGCTCGGTATAATTTTGCCAGCGACTACCAAACACCTCCATGGATTTTTGGTTGCTTCGAATATCCAAATGAAGATCTGCCATAACAAAAAGCGACATAACGACTCCTTATCAGTTTATGAATGAAACGACAGATTATGAGAATAATAATAGTATTCTTATCAAAGGAGGAATATTAACATGATGACCAAAGACAAGAATGGCTGCTGCAAGGATCCCATCAAGGGCATTCGCTGCGATGTAAAGAATTGCATGTATCACGATCGCGAAACCAACTGCATGGCAGGAGAGATCGCCGTAGGTCCCAGCAATGCTACCACGAGTGCGGATACCGTCTGCGCAACCTTCAAGGAAAGAAAGTAACCTTTCCGTAGGACGGGGTTGTTGCCATATGGCAACAACCCCTGATTTCTTACATGAAGCAATAAACCTCGTTCAGCATCTCGTCAGCATCAATGACCTGCGAGAAACGAACCTCACGCTCCGAGAGGTTGCGCAAGGGGTAGGTGATCTCGGTACCAGTCAACGCAGAAAGATCGTCCAAAGCTCCCGTATCGGCCGACGCATTTTTATCTGTAATCGAGTGATATACGTCAGCGGCAAACTTGTAAGGACTTGCCGTCGAGGCGACGATCATTTTCGTCGTATCTCCGGTTTCGGCTACGTATTTTTCCGCACAGGCAAGTGCCACCGCGGTATGTGTGTCCGCAAGGTATCCATGCGTTTCATAGAAAGCCTTGAGCGTGCTTGCTGTTTCAGTCTCGTCGGCACAATATCCAACAAAGTTCTCGGCGATTTTCTCTCGAACCGTCTCGCTTACCGTATAACAGCCATTCGTATTGAGCGCCTTCATATCGGCAACCGTTTCCTCAGTTCCCGCAATAAAGTAAAGCAAACGTTCGAGGTTGCTTGAAATCAAAATATCCATCGAAGGAGACATGGTCACGTGGAACTTACGATTGCGATCATAGGTTCCCGTACGTAAAAACTCGGTCAAAACGTTGTTGGCATTGGATGCACAAACAAGCTTATTGATCGGCAGGCCCATCATTTTGGCGATATATGCCGCAAAGATGTTACCGAAATTTCCCGTCGGAACGCAAACGTTGATAGCCTCACCATATGCAATCTCACCACGCGTCAGCATATCACAGTAAGCAGAGATGTAATATACGATCTGCGGTGCCAGACGTCCCCAGTTGATCGAGTTGGCGCTCGAAAGAATATAGCCGTTTTTCAAGAGCTTTTCCTTGGCCTCGCTGTTGGAAAAGATTTTCTTGACACCGGTCTGGGCATCGTCAAAGTTGCCGCGAATGGCGCAAACGTTGACGTTATTACCCGTCTGGGTCGCCATCTGGAGCTTCTGAACCTTGCTCACGCCGTCCACCGGATAGAAAACCATGATCTTAACACGATCGATATCCTTATAGCCCTCCAGCGCCGCCTTGCCCGTATCACCCGAGGTAGCAACCAAAATAAGTGCCGTATTGGTCTCTCCTGTTTTGACGAGTGCACGAGAAAGCAGTCGGGGCATGATCTGCAACGCCATATCCTTAAATGCCGCCGTTGGACCGTGCCACAGCTCGAGTGAGAAAAGGGAATCGGTTACCTTTTGCAGGGGGGCCGCACCACCGGGGAAGGAATCCTCGGAGTAAGCTGCTTTACAATCCTGCAACAGCTCCTCGTATGTATAATCGGTCAAGAACTTGCCCAATACAAAAGCCGCTCTTTCGGGATAGGACTTCTTGCAAAGATCCAAAATTTCTTCCTTGGTCAGCGAAGGGATCGATTCGGGAACAAAAAGTCCGCCGTCGGTTGCCAAGCCTTGTTTAATGGCTGCGGCAGAAAGAATGGTGCTCTTGCTTGTGTCTCGTGTGCTAAAGTAGTTCATGTCTTTGTTTCCTCTTTTTTTGATAACGTGTTTTTTATCGCCCGAAGGCGTTTTCGATATGATGAATCCGCAATAACGAACCCGATTCCTTATCAACATAAACCTCAATTACATCCAGACGAGGTTGCAAGGCTCGGTACCGCGGATGCTTCCTTATGTATTGCATAGCAGCCGATAAAAGCCGTGATTGCTTGGCTTTGGTAACAGCAGAAGCGGGAGAACCATACAGGGAATCTCGGTTGGAAGATACGCTTCTCGTCTTTACCTCGGCAAAGACTAAAAATTCGCTGTCGGCCGCAATAACATCTATTTCATTGTGTGACTCATGACGATTGCGATCTAAAATTCGGAATCCCTTTTTCTTCAAGAAATCCGCCGCAACCGACTCGCCGAATGCACCAAGCTCGTGTCGCTTCATTTGGAATCCTCTCCAAGAAAACGAATGAATTTGGTGCGATAAATCGGAGCGGGGCCATAAGTACGTAAAGCCTCCATGTGCTCCTTCGTTCCATATCCCTTGTGCTTGGCAATACCGTATTGCGGGTACTCGCGGTCTAACGCTATACACATGCGGTCACGCGTGACCTTAGCGAGAATAGACGCTGCGGCAATGGATGGAGAAATGGCATCTCCATGTATCACCGCTTTGGCGGGGATCGGGAAATCTCGCGAGATATTGCCGTCGATTAACGCAAAATCTGCAGGAATTGGCAAGGCGGCGATTGCTTTACGCATAGCGCCAAGGGTAGCCTCCAGAATATTGGTTTCGTTAATTTCCTCGACCGATCCCTCGGCAATGGCATAAGCCAAAGCATTCTCGCAAATGACGTCGTACAACGCCTCACGCTTTTTCTCCGTCAGCTTTTTGGAATCATTCAAGCCCTCAAGATACAAGCCCTGTGGTAAAATAACAGCGGCGGCTACTACGGGACCGCACAAGGGACCTCTGCCGGCCTCGTCCACACCGCAGACAGACGAAAAGCCCTGCTCAGTCAATTGGGCTTCTAAGGTGTATTCTAACATAAATCTGCCCTCCGTTTATCCTTCGGATCTCAAGGTATCTAAGGTAATGCGCCCGATCTTAGCTGCACGGAATTCGTCGATGAGCATGTTGGCACACCGTTCTGTATTGATCTCTCCACCTGAGATCAAAAAGCCGCGCTTGCGTCCGATATGACAAAGCAGGTCGTAATTGTCCATTTCTTCGGGACAGGGAAGCGTTGCAAGCTTATAACGCTCACAAAGCAGGGCAGGGTACATTGTACGCAGACGACCGCACAAAGCCATGGCAATGCTTTCAATATCCAGAATATCATCCTTGATCGCACCGGTGATAGCAAGGTTTTCACCCACCGTCGGATCCTCGAATTTTGGCCAAAGCACACCGGGCATATCCATCAGCAAAATGCCGATATTGGTTGCCACCCACTGCTTGTCAAGCGTAACACCGGGACGGTTTTCCACCTTCGCCTTTTTGTTACCGCAGATGCGGTTGATCAACGAGGATTTTCCGACGTTCGGAATGCCGAGAACCATCACTTTGAGCGAACGGCCACTCATGCCTTTTTCCTCATATCTTTGCAGCTTTTCGCGACAAAGCTCCCGCAATGCAGGCGCAATCTGCGAAATACCATGCCCGCTGATACAGTCGGTTTCAATACAACGCGTATGCTGATTTTCATAATAGGAAGCAAAGCCTTTGGTGACCGCAGGGTCAGCCAAGGAGGCCTTGTTGAGTAGAATTAAGGTGGGCTTGTCGGCGCAAAGCTTTTGTATTTCGGGATTGCGTGAGCTATACGGAATACGTGCATCGAGAAGCTCGATCACAGCATCCACATTTTTCAGGTTTTCGGCAATCATTCTGCGGGTTTTGGCCATATGCCCGGGGAACCATTGAATATTCTGTTGTTGTGCAGGCATCGGATCACCTCCGCAGCGTCATTTTATTTTTTACCTAATTGTCTTTTTATTCAACCGCACCAAAACGGCTAAGGGGCGTTACACGCAAAATTACCTTGCCGAGGATGCAACGAGTATCCACCAGACCGATACGCGCATCGCGACTATCGGCAGAATGATTACGATTGTCCCCCATGACAAAGACCGTTCCTTCCTCTACGTACACCGAAATAGGTGTCGAGGGGTACGGATTGCCGTCTACAACCTTTCGATAGGGCTCATCTACCACCGTTACGTTGCCGTCCTTATCGGTCACGGTCACGGTCCAAGTTCGGTAATCGATACGTACCGTATCTCCTGCGACACCAATCACACGCTTGACGATTGGCTCGTTATATCCATTCGGATTATCTGAGGTCAAGTGAAAAACGACCACGTCGCCGCGGGCAGGGGTATAGAAAAGATCGGACGTAATGAGCTTTTCGTTATGAACCAGCGTATTTTCCATGGAAGGACCGCTTACGGTACACAAACGAAAGCCGCTGAAGGAAAAGAGGGCGACCACGATACAAACGGCAACGACGAAAATTTCAATATAATCCAAAAGATCGGCAACCACCGTGCTTTTTTTCTTTCCCGGCTTTGGCGTAGTCTCAGTCGGTATCGAACGGTTATCCATATCGAATAATCACCTTTCTGTTCAGCGTTCATTCATCAGCGTGTTCATCAGTGTAAAGCCGTCCTTGACATACAGTCCCTTCTTAGCGGCAGTGTATTCATCAAACGTTGCCACGCCGTCCTCCGTTTTTTCAGAAGAATAGATAAAGAAGGGAACGGGATCAATGGTATGCGTACGTAAGCGAACGGGGGTAGGATGATCGGGAAGCACCATAATCTTGAAGGGCTCATTCGTGCTTTCAAGATACTCATATACGGGCCTCAAAATCTTTTGATCAATCAACTCGATAGAAAGCACCTTATTATCGGTCTCGGCGCGATGTCCGCACTCATCGGGACCCTCCACGTGAACGTAAACATAATCCGCGCCGTTCTTGAATGCTTCGATAGCGGCATCCGCTTTACCCGTGTAATTGGTATGTACATTACCCGTTGCGCCCTCAACGTCTACCGATTTCATCTCGGCACACAGACCGATGCCCTTGATAAGGTCGACGGCAGAAATAACGGTCGCATCGAGCCCCCATTTTTCCTTGAAGGACGGAAGCTGTGGCTTCTTGCCGGGGCTCCAGAGCCATGCCGAGTTGGCAGGCTTCAGTCCGCGCGCCTTTCGGGCGAGGTTTACGGGATGATCCTTCAAAATATCGTAGCTCTTTCGCATCAGCTCAAGGAAGGCCTCACCGCCGTCCTCAACGCGCGGCAGATACTCGCCGATGCGCTTGCCGAGAATATCGTGGGGGCGCATAAAGTTATAGGTATCGTTACCATTTTTCCAAATCAAACAATGACGGTAGCTGACACCGGTATAAAAGGTCTTGATCTCGTCGCCGAGTTTTTCCTCAAGCGTCTTAATCAACAGATCGGCCTCGGCCGTCGTGATCTCGTCGGCACTATGGTCGAGAATGATACGATCCTCATAGGCATCTTCGTCCTCCGTCAGCGTAACAACGTTGCAACGGTACGCCGTTTCGTCGGGCTTCATTTCAATGCCCATACTGACAGCCTCTAAAGGCGAGCGTCCCTTGGAATATATTTTGGGATCGAAGGACAAAATAGCCATATTTGCCGTATCGCTTTCGGGCACCATGCCATTCGGTACGTTAGAAACAGTACCGACCGTAGCCTTGGCAGCCAGCATATCCATCGTGGGCTTGTTTGCTTTTTGCATGGGGGTCAGATTGCCGAGTGCTTCGATGGGCTCATCTGCCATGCCATCCGGGATCAATACTAAGTATTTCATTGCGAAATTTCCTTTACATATGGTTTTTTATAAAAATCATTTATTATTATAACATATTCTTTAAATATTTACAATCGGGATTTCAATAATTTAATAAAAAATTTAAGAAATCAGACAATTAAGTGTTGAAATTTTCGGGGATTTATGGTAAGATAAAGTTGTAGCAAAGATGCCTTGCGCGAAAGGAGCTCCGAAAATACCTTGAAGAACAACAAAAAGATTCTTTTGATTATCATCGCGTCCATTTTGGCCGTCATCATTCTGCTTGCCTCCGTAGTAGGCATTCTGGAATGGCAAGAAAGCAAAAATATCAAGGATATGGACGATATCGAGATCGACTATCCGTTTTATCCTGCGGATTTTGATCTCAATATTTGGGAGGACGAGGAATATCAGGAGCTACTGCGCGGCCGATTTTTACATTACTGCAATTCTTATACTAACATTACCGTCAGTATCACGCGGGATACGGCATTACAGCATGGCGAAGAGGTTGCTTTTTTGGTAGACTATGTCTATACCATCATCGAAGGGGATCACGAAGCTTACAACAACTGTTTCTCGGAGCAATATTATGCACAAGGAAAGACTCGTAAGGAGGCCTTTACCATGCAACAGCTTCACCATATCGTGCTGACAAAAATATCGCAGGAGACGGTATCGGAGAACGGGGCTAATTATACAAAATATTTATATGCCGTGGAGTATCAGATTCATGAGAACAACGGTACCTTCCGCAGGGATATTGGAGACGGAGTCAGACCGCAATATCTGTCCTTGACCAACCGTTCGGGCAAGTGGAAGATTGACAGTATGACGACCGTGCAAACCATGATCCAATAAAAAACAAGAAAGAAAGGAATCCCCGAAAGTAATTTCAGGGATTCCGTATGTTTATATTTTATATTACGTAAGCGATTACTGGATCGCATCTACAATAGCGTGTGCCCATTCGAGCAGCGAAGCTTTTTCCTCGTCGCTGATCTTACTTCCAAAGAACGGCAGACCACCAAGCTTGACATACTTTACATTGTCGATCACGTTGCTACCGGCCTCGCGAAGCGTCTCCAGGAGTCTGGTTGCCATCTTTTCATCGCCGTCAACCAAAAGTGCAATGTTCTGAGCTTTCTTTTTGTTCAGCTCCGAGCAGAAGCGACGCAACATATCGTCCGGCTCACCCTTACCGGATACCGCGAGGATCACAAGCCGTTCGTTCTCGCAGGAATATGCAGGGGGAATGATGTCAATCGCATTGAAGTTCTGTGCAAGGTCAAATTCCGCCTTGATTGCTTCGGCGTAAGCCTTCATTTTGCCTTTGCCGGAATAATAGAGAAAGCGCATTTTGAGTGCCATGATAAAATCTCCTTTGTTTTTTGTAATCTAATACTCTACATCCATTATAACATAATTTTTTTTATTATCAAGAGAATTTTGTAAAATAATTGTATTTTTTTGCTTTGACCACTCAAAAGATCGTATCAAGATGCGAATGTCCAATCGGGTTCAACGAACGCTCAACCTCCTCAATTCCATCCGTATAAGCCTCTTTTTTGCCGTTTTTTGCTCCCTAAATTATACAAAATTTGTATTTTGTATAATTACGTTGGTGGCGTATTCCGTTGAGCTTACGATCGTTCCCCCCATCCCCTTTTGCTTTTACGATGTGTTTTAGGAGGCTTTTCTTTGGCATATTTGGATTTTGACACTCTTGTCATTTGCAACAATGATTTCTCCGAGGATTTTCTTTTCGAGTGCTTTTCGTTTTTCCACGATCTCGGCATACGAAATTTTATTTTTACTTATGATTTTGACGTGGCAAGCCGCGCGCTCCCCGAGGGCTTGCGGACCCTTCGCATGCTGAAGCCATACCTGCACCGATTTCAGCCTCGCGGAACTCGCATTTATACGGCAATCAATGTCATGCTGGATAAGGACATTTCATATAACAAAAATCTGTTTTCACTTGCGCTTCCGCACACCGATCGCATCTTTGTTAATCTACCGATTTTTACCGGCAACGAATGGCTCGAGGCCGATCTTGGCCACCTCGTATACCGCAAGCGTCTGCAACCTCTTTTTACTTCCTTTGAGCGCAATGCGATTACATACACGGACGACATGCTGGAGCGATTTTCCCGTCTGCCCAAGGTCGTGTTTTGTCTGGATGCCAACTATCTCTTTTCCTTACGTGCGCAAACCAAGCTTTCCAACCTTCTTCGAGCCAATTGCCATATTCTTCCATGTATTTCCAATCACATGTCGGATTACGTCGCTGTCGCTGAAGGCTATGCTGACTTAAAAAAGCGTCTCGGTATGCCGCTCTATCGTGAACTTTGCAAAAGCATTCGCGAATCGGGCGTGACTTTGCGCAAAGATTTTACGGCAAGGTCTCTCCATTGACGGGATTGCGATGGTTGCTGTATTTTTTCTTGGTAGCCTCGCCCCCCCGCAAATGCCGTTCTCTTTTGTTTCGGTCAAGGATTGCCTTGGCCTCCAGATAAAGCGCGTGATTGACGCGCTTCAATGTCTGTGTAATGTCCTTATGTACCGTGCTTTTGCTGATGTCAAAGTGAGATGCTACGCCGCGGACGGTGGTTTGATTTTCGATCAGATAATTTGCCAACAACACACATCGCTCTTTACCCGTTTGATAGTATATCATGCTTCCGTACTTCTCCTGTCAATTTCTGGTATTTTATTTATATGACACGAGCGCGCGGAAAATTATTCTTTGTGAGGTTTTTATGTTAAAAGAAGAAGAAAAATTCGGCGATTCCGAGCTTTTGGAGGGAATGTCCTCGATTTCTGCGCTCATTAAAGCCATGGAGGCCACCGATTCTCATAATAATCGACGCATTCTTCAAGTCCTGATCGACGAAACCAAGAAAAAATCAAAAATGAGAGAAATCGGCTTTTTGCGTGCAAAAAGCCGCAATCTGGGATTCGATATTGAGTTTGTTGAAAGTACCACGATCGATACCATGACCGTAGGAAGCTCCCACGGTGGTATCGTAGCCATCTGCTCTCCTCGCAGCTTGCCGTTACTAACCGCCGATTCGATCGCCTCAAACGGTGTATATTACTATCTTGAAGGCGTCGAGGATCCCTATAATTTCGGTTATGCCGTACGCTCACTCTATGCCTCCGGAGCCAACGGTCTGATTCTTCCGCCTCGCAACTGGATGGGTGCGGCCGGCGTGGTCGCGCGCTCCTCGGCGGGGACATCCGAGCTTTTTGATATTTTCGTATCGGAGGCCACCGATGCCATTCAAATCTTCAAAAACTTGGGATATCGCGTGATCTGTGCAGGCATTCGGGATTCGGTATCCATACTCGAAACCGATCTCAAAAAGCCGCTTTTGGTCATTCTCGGCGGAGAAAAGCGCGGCATCTCACAAGCTGTTCTTTCGTGCGCCGACGAGATCGTTCGCATTGATTACGGCGTAGCCTTTCGCGGATCACTCTCCACAGCGGCAGCGGCAGCGGTATTTGGCTTTGAAATTTTGCGTCAAAACCAAAAAGATAAAATATAACGGATAAGAATTTATGATTTGTTAAAAAAGTTGTGATATAATACCCTATAGTTCCCTATCATATCCTGCTTTTTATTGCAAGAAAGGTATCAAAATATGAATCAACTTGCTATCATCGGGGTCGGCAATATGGCCAAGGCGATCCTCGCAGGCATCGCTCGCGCGAAGCTTCCGCTATCTCGTGTGATCCTTTTCGATCCGAAGACCGAGCAATACAAAAAATTACCGGATTCTTCCTTTGCATATTCCTACGCATCCAGTATTGTTGAGGCCGTCCGCGAGGCTGACACCGTCCTGCTTTCGGTCAAGCCCCAACAATATGCAGATGTGCTTTCCGAAATTTCGACGTTGTCCGATTGCCAAAGCAAGCTCTATATTTCCATCGGCGCGGGAATCACTGTGGCGTCGGTCACTGACGCGCTTCGCGGTGCGCGTGTCGTACGTGTTCTGCCCAACGTTCCGATGCTTATCGGCATGGGAGTATCGGTTATTTGCCGCAACGAAGCCGTAGCTCCTCGCAATTTCGAGGATGTTTGCAAGGTCTTTGAAGCTGCAGGAAGCACCGTGTTGATCGATGAGAGTGAGATGAACCGTATGATCGGTGTGACCTCGTCTTCGCCTGCCTATGTATTCCAATTTATTCGCGCCATGTATGACGGTGCGATCGCACAAGGGTTACCCGAGAGCCAAGAACTTTTTAACGCCGTTTGCGATACCGTGATCGGTTCGGCTACGATGCTCAAGCAATCGTCGGATACCCCCGATGAGCTGATCGCCAAGGTCGCATCCAAGGGGGGAACAACCGAGCAAGCCTTGCTTCGACTGAAGGCCAATGGATTGGATGCCACCGTAGCCGACGCCATGAGGGCTTGCACTGCGCGTGCCGAAGAGCTCGGCAAATCATAAATCCGTCATGTTTTCTCATTCTTTGGCATACCTTTTATTATAAAAGGTCGGGAGGACAATAAACATGAACGGAGGCTACGCAACACCTGCCAAGAGAGCGCACGCATGGGAACGCGAACAGACAAAAATCATCTTTCAATACGGCTTGATGACCATCGCTTCATGGGTCGCCGGCTGGCTTCTTCCTCGCTTTTTGGGAGAGGGCCTTTGGCAATCGGCCGAGAATGCAATTGCCACGCATTTCGCGCTTCCCTTTTCTGCCATGACCAACGCCAAAGAGCTTTTATATGCCGTTTATGCATTTTTTTTGCCAACGCTTTTATGTATCAGCATCGTAGGCATCTTTTCCTTTTCATCACTGAATTGTCTGGTCAGCGACGGGGTCTTGGTTTATCTTGGCATGAGGACAGGCTGCACGGTTTCGTTGCTATATTCCTTTTTTCGGAGTAGCACCGCCCTTTCTTATCGGCTGGACTCTCTGCAATGGTTCCTTTTTATCCTTTTTAAGCTCCTTGTGCTTACTGTCTTTTTTGTTTATGCGGTGCGCATGGCGAAATATTCCTATCGTTTACGAATATATTCACAAGAGGGGCGCACACTCTTTCACCCGCAAACCGTGGGTGCGTTGCTTTTGCAATTTGCCCTTTGCACCCTCGTACTCTTTTTGCTTCATTTACTATACGGATGTTCTATTTATTTAGTATCAAAATAAAGGTAAGGTAGTTAACATTGAAAAAGGAAAAAACAAAAAAATTTAAATTGTTCGATTTGAACCGCGACGGAAAAGGTGTCGAGGAGGTCGAAGATCGTACCCCAACTCTAAAATTTTTCTTCAAGCTTTGCAAGCGAAAATTTTCCCAGCTTTTACAGCTCAATATCCTGATGCTATTTCAAATCATTCCGCTTCTCGTGATCTTCTTCGTCGTTGAGGTATACGGTGCCAAGACCTCCATGGTCACCGATGCGCTGTATGCGCCCCTGTACGGCATCAGTAAGGTAGCACCTGGCACCTCAGCTACATCGTTGCTCGACCTTGTCGGCATTCAAATGGAAAGCACCCTCTACTACACACCCGTCATGATCATCGTTATGGTGGCCATGCTCCTATTTTTGGCAATCACATTTGGTTGGCAAAACGTCGGTGCGGCCTATGTGTTGCGCGGTCTTGTACGCGGAGATGCCGTTTTCGTTTTCTCCGACTATTTCTACGCCATTCGCCGCAACGCCAAGCAAGCCTTTTTTATGGGGCTTTTGGATTTCCTCTGTACGGCACTTTTGATTGGCGATCTGGTCTTTCTAACCGATGCTACGGGAACGGGCTTTGGTATGGACATTATGTATTTTATGATCCTAGCTTTGATCATCGTATATATGGTCATGCGCTTTTACCTCTATCAGCTTCTGATCACCTTTGATCTTTCGATCCTCAAAATCATGAAGAATGCGCTGATCTTTACTGTCCTTGGCATCAAGCGTAACATCATGGCCATTCTTGGCATCGTATTGCTCGTAGTACTCCATGTCGCGCTGATCATTCTGTCGTTGGCCTATGGGCTTTCGGTCTTTTTGGTTTTACCCTTGGTTTACGTTGTGGCGATGTTTGCCTTTATGGCAACCTATGCCGCCTATCCCATCATCGATCGTTACATGATCGCCCCCTACGTAAAAAAAGAAGCCCCCGCCCCCATTGAAGAACCCACGGAAGAATCATAAAAAAGCGGAGAGGTCTCCTCTATCAGGAGGCCTCTCCGCTTATCAGTTCTGTTACGCTTACAAACTCGTACCCCAGACTTTGGAGAGTGGGAATAAGAATACGCAACGCATCGCATGTGGTATTTTCGCCAGAAATATAGTCGTGCATCAGAATAATATCGCCGTGGTCCAGCTGATGTAAGACCTCACGGACGATTACGTCAGAGGGCGTGTGTGCCCAATCTCTTGTGTCAATACTCCACAAAATGATGCGGTAGTCCATGCATGCCACCGTCTCCTCTAAATATTGGTTAAACCGTCCCTCAGGCGGGCGGAACAGCGTCGGCGTTCGACCAATCCTTGATGCGAGCTCGTTCTGACAATTGAGAATCTCATGCTCGATCTGCTCTTTGCTGGCATAACGAATATTGCTGTGGGAGTAGGTGTGATTTCCGATCTCACAGCCCGACGCGGCAAGCTCCGCCAAAGCCTCAGGATATCGCGATGCATTGACTCCGATTACGAAAAAAGTTGCCGTTACGCCATACTTCGATAAAATTTCAAGAATCTCATGCGTATATCTCGGATGTGGCCCATCGTCAAAGGTCAGCGCGACCTTTTTTGTCTTGCTGCTGTTTTTGGAAAACACGAGATTGCTCGACGGCACGGCGTACATGGGTTGGATCAAAAACGCCATGCAAACAGACAGCGACAAAAGCCATATGATCAGTTTTTTCATAACCTTGATGAATGAGCGATTAACTCATCCAAGGTGCCAAAGCGATAGCCTAATGCGCGACATTCTGTGATCACATCACCGAGAATGGCGGCATTGGTGGCCGACGTCGGATGCAAAAGAATAATAGCACCGTTGTGCATGTGATCCAGGATCTTGGCCTTGGCGTATTCGGGCGAGGGCTGCTTGGCGTTATCCCAATCGGCATAGGCAATGCTCCAGAATATCGTCTTGTAACCCAACTCGGATAGCCACGCCATCGATTGTCTCGAAAATTTTCCCTCGGGTGGTCGGAAAACCTTTAGCATTTCCCTGCCCGTTTTTTCTCGATAAAGTGTTTCAAGTGCCGAAAGCTCTGCCTGCAACGCTTCCTTGCTCTCAAATTTCGTAATATCTCGGTGCTTGGCCGTGTGGTTGGCTACAATATGCCCATCCTCGGACATACGGCACACGAGCGCCGTATCCTTTTCGATCAGATGATCCAACACAAAGAAGGCCGCAGGCACGTTTTCCGCCTTCAATACGTCCAGAATTTTTGCGACGTTGCCGTTTTCATAGCCCGCGTCAAAGGTCAGATAAATGACCTTTTCTTCACTTTGATCATTGTGTGCGTGATCCAGATAATAGCCGTGATATTCTTCGACCCAACGAAGACTTTCATCTGCGATCGGCTGACGATGCTCCTTGTTTCGCACGCAGTACCAGCCGTATACCGTATCCTGCGCCGATGCGCCAATGGTAAAAAGGCAAAGCAATACGGCACAGCACGTCGCCAATATCGTTCGTTTTTTCATGCATTTATCACCTCCAAGGATAGTTTGAACGCAAAGAAAAAAGATAAACGCTGAAAATAATGGACGTTTTTTGATTTCAAAAAATGCCGATGAGACAAAACTTTGTCTCATCGGCCAAAGCGTATTCAAAAATTATTCCACAACGTGGATCAGCTCATCGGTCTCCTTGCGCTTCTTCTCGCGCAGCTTATCATCGTCCTTGGCGTAACCGAGTGTGATCACAAGACGTACCGCGCCGTCGAGTCCGCATATCTTGCGGATCTCGGTGTCATCCAGCCAACCGAGGATACAGGTAGCAAGGCCTTGCGCAGTCGCTTCAGCTGTGATATAGGCTGCCAGAATGCCAATATCGATCGAGCGATAGTCATTCCCCTTGACTCTCGCGCCGAGAGCCGCGCTCGCCACATAGGACTTCTCCGACAGGACAAGCATAATGGGCGCATCGGTCGCAAATTTATTCATTCCCATGCCTTGCGTGGCCTTGGCTACTCGCTTGGCTGCATCGCCCTTACAAACCGTAATATGATAGGGCTGGCCGTTACACGCCGAGGGCGAAAGACGGGCTGACGCGAGAATGCACGCAAGCTTCTCCTCTTCCACCGCGCGATCGGGATTGTAGCTGCGGCAGGATTGCCGTGTCATGGCGATTTCGGTAAAGTTCATGGTGAGGGCCTCCAAATCATTTTCGTTTCCTATATTTGAAGTTTATATTGTGTTTACATCCGAAAATAAAGTGCCGATTAAGAAAAGTGACGATTATAAATTTATATCAATACAAAAAATATCGCATTAATTTCCGATGGATATCGTATGGATACAATCTATTGTTTTTCCACTTGAAGTAGATTTTCCTAGCAAACCTTCAACATTAGTTGCATTTGGCGCATTAACCGTTCCGGAAGCGGTCACGCTAATAACTGTACCATTCAAATAACCGCACAAAAGACCGGCATATTTTAAATCCTTCATCGTCTCTATTTTGCCATTTTCAATAACCAAATCACATATGACGGCATTCTCGTATACCGTTCCAAAAAGACCAGCTGACGAATTGAAACCGGAAGAAACCACAAAATTTTTGATTGTGTACCCGTTGCCAAAAAACGTTCCGCTAAGAGTACTGATAAAGGAAATGGAACGTCCCTCAAAATCCAAATCCTGCGTTAAAACGAAAAGACGAGGATTGGCATTGGTATCCTTTATGTTCAAAAGATCGCTTATTGAATTTATAAATACTACATTTCCCTTGTTTTTGACGTATTCTTCGTTTGCGATTATTTTTTGACCGTCTGCAGAAATATGTCCTACCTGCAACCCACTCACCGCTTGAAAATCCACAAAGCACGATCCATCTGGATTGACTATTAGTAGTTTGCCTTCGCCCCGTGTTTTATTGTATCCGAGCTTAGAAATCGTAGAGAATGTGAACGAAACACCCCCTTTTTCATCAAAGGAATTTATTTCCACAATATTGGTCGTGTTTTTGGCATAAAAGTAATACGTGCCGAGATATAAATCCGTCGTGTTTCCCAAGATGTGCTCCTGCTGCAGCCAATTCTGCTCTCGCATCATCGTCGCATCGCTATAATCGGTAATTTCAGAGTAGTCACTAGAGAACGTAGCATATGCGGTTTCTTCAAAACTGCCGGTATCAGGTTGATACAATACCTCGGCTAGGGTAAATCGGATTTGCAGCCCAGTACCATTCTTTCTAATAATTTCACCTATGTCTCGGCTTTTTGCATAGTGTTCCTTGTAGGTGGATTCGCTTATTGCCTCCACTTTCCCATTGTTGTCACAGGAGAGAATAGTTAATTTTTCAAAAACACCATCTTCATAGCTGTAATAAGTTCCTATAATCTCAGGCGTATAAAGAAAATGCTCGGCATAAATATCTTTAGACATAAAGAATGCAACGGTACCAAGACCACCCAAAACAAGACAAACGATGATAAGGAAAAGAGAGGCGCGTGTAATATACTGATGTCGTTGTAGCTTAGCCTTCTCTTTAAGTCGATGCTTAAGCTCCTCATGTGATCTATCAGGTTCATAGTCACTAACTTTGGCTTTAAAAAAGCGTTTTTTCTTCGCTACTATGATGCCGACGATGGTAATGGCAAGCGCAGCAATACATAAAACAATTGTTGGAAACAAATAAAAATATCGTAATCCTTCCACATGCAGTTGTTTGCCAAAAACAAGCAAAGAGATTAAGGCAAGAGTGCTACTAGCAGACAACAGTATGCTTAAGGCATAAAGAATATGTACGATCTTTAGATTTTTGGCAAAGGTGTAACGTTGCTCGGAAAGAATTTCCTCGTATTTTTCGTAATGCCTGCTCAGTTGACCGTTGGATTTAATTTCCGAAATCTTGTTACAATGGCATTTATAAGTTTCGCCCTCAAAATTGCACCAAACATCAAATTCATAGGTGTAAGGCAGATAATTGATGCAAAGCTCATCAACACCGTAATCGGTAATGCAATCTATTCTTGTATTTTTGATGCTACTATAAAATTGGGTAGCTTTGTCGATCAAAGAGTCGTATACGCTGGCTGGGAGGGTCGATGGCTTGATATACGGATTTAAAAATCCGTAGGTAATCGGTTCGCTTGCCATTTTTGCCAGCTTCGACGGGATTCTTTTTTTATCCGTTAACTCCTCATAATTTTTTAGATCGTATTGGCTACCTGCCGCCTCACCTACGTGTATTATACAAGCTTCTTTTGCCGAGGAATACCAAGTCGCATTCGTCGTTTTTTGCTCCCTTGATCGAGAATAATGATCCGTGCTATGAACATCCGAAACCTTAACGTCACCGGAGGAATTAACCGTAGCAGTACCTGAAATTGTAGTACTGGAAACATAACTCAAAACATAAGAGAAGGAGACATCGGCATGTACACTCCATAGGGAGAGCTTGCAATCAAAGCCATAAACGGGCATAAATTTTACGAAAATATTGTCAATATCCTTCACATACGCCTTGTATTCATCTGATAGATGATCGTCTTCAAGACATTTTTGTGAAAAAACCTTTTTTATTAAATGGATTTGACTTTGAACATAATCGGGACGAAAATCATAAATTCGTTTTTCTTTTGGAGTAATTTGGGTAAGTGGGGTTGACATGAGTTTTCTCCTTATAAACAGAATTTTATTTTATGGCGAATGAATATTTATATATTTATGTTACCACAAGGGGAAAACTTTGTCAAGTTCAAACTGAAAACATGAGCCGTCGCAAAGATATATTTGATATGCCAAAAGTCTTGTTTTACATGGCTTTTGTACGTTAAATCCAAACTTAAAATTCTCCGGAGTTATGAAAAGTAAAACATCGATGCGATGCAGAACCCAAAGGACGCGAACCCCGCCGTGCGCATGCGTTTTTCTTGCCCTTTTCTTCTCTTGGCGCACGGACACAAGCAGAATGCCGCTATGCGGAATTTGCGGGGGTTCTTCGTCGTGAGGCTCTACGAAACAAAAGCACACCAAGCCGATGGCTTAGTGTGCTTTTGTTTGGTGGAGACATGGGGACTCGAACCCAAGACCTCACGGATGTGAACCGTGCGCTCTAACCAGCTGAGCTATGCCTCCGTTGCTGTGCCATATATTATAGCACAGTTTTTTGGAAATTGCAAGAGTTTTTTTGAATTTATTTTTCAAAACATGGTCAGCTGGTCGGTTTCGTTCAGGTTATCCAGAACGTGGTTCTTGCGAAGGATCTCGATGACGCTCTTGGAAAGCTTGGCGCGGATACGAAGATCCTCGACCGAGAAGAATTTTTCCTCCTCGCGCGCCGTGATGATATTCTGGGCGGCGTTTTCACCAAGGCCGGGCAATGCCGAGAATGGCATACGAATCGCTCCGTTTTCAGGCAAGAAGGCATAAGCGTGCGATTTCTCGATATCGATCGGCAAAAACTTGATCTTACGCGCCATACACTCGTTGGTCAGCTGCAAGGACGGAATTGATGCCTGCTCTTTAGGCGAAGCCTCTTTTCCACGTTTTTCGATGTCCTTAATGGTCGCAACGACGTTCGAGCGTCCTTTCATGACGACCTCGGCGTCAAAGCCGCCTGGGGCAACGGTAAACATCGCGCAATAGAAGGCAATCGGGATATGCACCTTATACCAGCCGAGTCGGATGGCCGACATGACATACGCCGCAGCGTGCGCCTTCGGGAACATGTATTTGATCTTTTTACAAGACGCGATATACCACGCAGGCACATTATGCGCAAGCATGGCCTCCTCCCATTCGGGAGTCAGTCCCTTACCCTTTCGCACGCTCTCCATGATCTTGAACGCCATGGCGTTTTCCAAACCGTAGCGGATCAGGTCAAGCATGATACCGTCACGCGTACCGATAACCTGCGAAATATCGCAAATGCCATCTTTGATCAGATCCTGTGCGTTGCCGAGCCACACATCGGTGCCATGCGTCAGACCCGAGATCTGCAAAAGGTCGGCAAAGTTCTTCGGCTTCGCCTCGATAAGCACCTGCTGAAGGAAGCGCGTACCAAACTCGGGCAGGCCAAACGTGCCAATCTGCGCGTCGATATCGTCAGGCGTGACGCCCAGTGGTTTAGTGTTCAAAAAGAGCTCGTAGACCTCCTTATCGTTCATGGGGACGTCCATGACACTCGTATCCGAGAATTTTTCGAGCCACTTATACTTGGTCGGAATATCGTGTCCGAGCTCGTCAAGCTTCAAGATGGTATCATGAAGATAGGAGAACGCAAAGTGCGTGGTAACGATATCAGAATGGGGATCATCGGCGGGATGCTGAACGGGGGTAAAGTCGTAGACCTCGTATTCACGCGGCACGACGATGATACCGCCCGGATGCTGCCCCGTCGTACGCTTAACACCGACGCAATTTTGAATGATACGGTCGATTTCGGCGCGACAGACGCTGACGCCCTTAGACTCGAAATATTTGGCCACGAAACCGAACGCCGTTTTATCGGCAAGCGTTCCGAGCGTTCCCGCACGGAACACGTTCTCGGCACCAAACAGTTCCTCCGTGTACTTATGCACCTTTCCCTGCACATCGCCCGAGAAATTCAGGTCGATATCGGGAGATTTATCTCCGTAGAATCCAAGGAAGGTTTCAAAGGGGATATCGTGGCCGTCGGCGTTGAGCTTCGTCCCGCAATGCGGGCAGTTATGGTCGGGCAGATCAAATCCCGAGCCGACGCTCCCGTCGGTAAAGAACTCGGAAAACTGACACTTCGGGCAATAGTAGTGCGGCGGCAGAGGGTTAACCTCCGAAATACCCGCCATCGTGGCGACAAAGGACGAGCCGACCGAGCCACGCGAGCCGACAAGATATCCCAAGGACTCACTGTACCATACGAGTCGCTGTGCGATCATGTAAAGCACGGCGAAGCCGTTCTTGATGATTGAGGTCAGCTCCTTCTCAAGGCGGTTCTTTACGAGGTCGGGCACAGGGTCGCCGTACATCGACTTAGCGCGCGTCCAGCACTTTTCCTGCAGTTCTTCCTCTGCTCCCTCCATATTCGGCGTATACGATCCCTTGGGGATCGGGCGCAACGATTCGATCATATCGTTGATCTTGTTGGGATTTTCTATGACGATCTCGTATGCTTTTTCTTCGCCCAAATAAGCAAATTCCTCAAGCATCTCGTCGGTGGTGCGGAAATACAGATGAATGTCGCGATCGGCGTCCTTGAATTTCATGCCTGCGAGCAGAATTTTTCGGTATATCTCGTCCTCCTCATTGAGAAAATGCGCGTCGCAGGTTGCCACGACGGGCTTGTTGTATTTCTCGCCGAGTGCAACAATCTTACGATTCAGCTCACGTAAACCGTCCTCGTCGGCAACCTCGCCCGAGTCCAAAAGGAAGCGGTTATTGCAGATGGGCTGGATCTCCAGATAATCGTAGAAATTCACGATGGCCTCGATCTCGCCCTCGGGCCGCCCCTCAAGAACAGCGCGAAACAGCTCTCCCGCCTCACACGCCGAGCCGATAATCAGTCCCTCACGGTGCTTTTCGAGCTCAGTTTTGGGAATACGTGGGTTGCGTCGGTAATAATTCAAATAGCTCTTCGAGATCAGCTTATACAAATTTTTGAGTCCCGTCTGATTTTTGACCAAAATGATCTGATGATAGGTCTTCAGATTCAACGGATCGGCCTGCGTACTCATTTCGTTTTTCAGTTCTTCAAAGGTTTTCACATCCGCTTCTTCAAGCTGTGCGGCCATGGCAAAGAAGATATTAGCTAGCATTTCGGCGTCGTCGCAGGCACGATGATGGTGGAAATCGCCAAGATGGTAATGCTTGGCAAGAATGTCAAGCTTATGCGATTTGAGTTCAGCATTGAGATAGCGCGAAAGCGCGAGCGTATCAAGATATGCGTTTTCGAACGGAATTCCCTGCTCCTTGGCAGCGGCACGAATAAAGCTGATGTCAAAGTTCGCATTATGCGCAATGAGCAAACGGTCACCGACAAAATCGAGAAATTCGGGAAGCACATCGCGAATGGTACGGGCGTCTGCCACCATTTCATCGGTAATAGAGGTCAGCTTGGTGATCTCCTCGGGAATGGGGCACTCGGGATTAACAAAGGTGTTGTAGCGCTCGAGCACCTCTCCACCCTTGATCTTAACGGCACCGATCTCGGTGATCTTACAGGTCACAGGAGAAAGACCCGTGGTCTCAATATCGAACACGACAAATTCATTTGAAAAATTTCCCTGATATGAGCCGAATACAGCACTTGCCGTATCATTTACAAAATAGGCCTCCATACCATAAATGACCTTCATGCCGCATTTCTCGGCGGCAATCATTGCCTCGGGAAAGCCTTGAACGTTTCCGTGGTCAGTGATAGCCACGGCGGGATGCCCCCATTTCTGTGCCGTTTTGACGATCACATCGGGAGGTATCAGTGCGTCCATGTTGGACATGTTGGTATGTAAATGAAGCTCGACACGCTTCTTCTCGGCTGTATCCATACGTACGCGCTTGGATACCACGGCAACGTCGACGTAGCTCATATAAAGCTCAGTCTCATCGTTTCGCTCGCCCTTGGTATAGCCACGGATCGCAACAGCCATTCCCGGCTTAATGGCCGAGGCGAGCTCGTTTGCATCCTCCGGCGTCATGGAATAGTGCTTGACATAGATCGAGGCGTTGCCGTCGAAAATACCAAAGCTTACGTTAAATTTATCCCCTGCGCGGTTGGCTTCCTTGGTAAAGGAAAAAACCTCACCGATGATCGTAATATTTCGCATGGGGCGAGAGATTGAAGAAATCGGAATCGGCTTAATGGAAAATTCTACGCCGATGACGTACTGCGGTGCACCGATCTCAAATACCGAGCAACCGATACGAAGCTCTTTTTCGTTTATATATTCTACGGTCGCATTGGTATCGTAAACCGATGAAAGTCGTGGTAGCTTGACCTCCTCTGTTACCGCGCCAGAAGC
>CAYULZ010000010.1:0-20911 GCA_964445865.1 uncultured Lachnospiraceae bacterium
GTAGTAACATCGAGCGAAGCGAGTCGAACTGTATAGCAGCACCGAGCGGAGCAAAGGTGGAATCTCGGGGAGAACTCCGCTCAGGATGACACAGACGAAAAAGCGCCGAGCAATGCGAAGGTGGGATCTCGGGCGAAAGGAAGAAAAAATGTACTACGTTTATATACTCACAAACAATACAAACGCGGTAATGTATATTGGCGTGACAAACGATTTGCGGCGCCGTATATACGAACATAAAAACGAGCAAATCGAAGGATTTACAAAGAAATATCACGTTCATAAGCTTGTTTATTTTGAAGAATATTCCGAAATAAATCACGCAATTGTAAGAGAAAAACAGTTAAAGCATTGGGGGCGTGCCAAAAAGAATTGGCTCGTAGAAACGAAAAATCCGAATTGGGATGATTGGGGCGAGGGATTCTTTTGAAAAAGTGAGACTTTTGCCTTGCATCGAAAGTGTCGTTTGTCTTACGAGAAAATAACCGCGACCTCGTAGGGCGGGGGCTTGCTCCCGCCGCGAACAATAAATTGATGCAATAAAACGGCGGCACCAAGGCACCGCCCTACGCTAAAATCAAAAGTTCGTTTTACAGCAGTACGGAATGACCAAAAAGGAGCATAGAAAATGGGAAGATATTACAGAAGAAGATACAGAAGACAGCACATGAGCAAAAAAGAGAAGCGGCTTTTTTTGGCTATTTTATTCTTTCCTATTACGCTCCTTGTGTTGCTTATAAAATTTATCGTGCAACGGATCGAACGCGCTACTGCAAATCGTAATGATTATCAAGAAACGGACGATTTTGATGACACCCTATTCTCGTGTGATTTTAATCATGATTTCGATCAAACACCGCCTTCCTATACTTCTAAAGACTCCATTATGACGGATTGCGAAAAGCAATTTTTTCAAGCGATCAAGGATATTGTTGGCGAATCCTATGTTGTGCAACCGCAAATTAATTTGGCAAGTATCATAGATAAAAATTCGTCTATGAAATATCGAAACGAACTTTTTAGAAATATCGATATGGGCATATTTGATCGCGATTATAAGCTTTTGGTGCTTGTGGAAATTAATGATGCGACTCATAGTTCGAGAGATCGAAGAGAACGGGATGCTAAGGTTGCCCATATATGCAATGAAGCTAAAATTCCTCTTGTCGTTTTTTGGACTAAATATGGAGTTAATAAAAAATATATCAAAGATAGGCTTGGTGCGTATTTGGCTTTACCGGGAACTCCCTGCCAAAGCGATAAAACAAAATCCTCTGAAGACTTTGTAAGATTTTAATTGCCCATCCATCACCTTCACTTGCAAAGGAGTGCCCCATGAAAAAAGCTGAACAAGAAAAGAATTTTGAAAGAGAGCTGCCCGAGGGCTATCGGTTGGCCGTTCATTTGGATGCCAAATCCGTCAAGCTCGGGTTGCTGATGAACCTTGTCGCCATGGTGATCGCCGTGGTCGTGATGGCGATCGCGGCCGGCGTGTTTTTCCTGCTCGGCGGTGCGCGAACGATGATCGAGGTTCACAGTTTGTTCGTCATGCTGATTTTTTGCGTGGTCGAGCTCGGTTATATGGTTCTTCACGAGCTGACGCACGGCTTCGTTTACAAGCGCACGACGGGCGAGAAGCTGACCTTTGGTATGAGCTGGAGCTGTGCCTTCTGCGGTGTGCCGAATATTTACGTCTATCGAAAAACGGCTATCCGTGCGTGCGCGGCACCGCTGATCGTGTTCAGCGTGGTGTTTCTCGCGTTGACGGCGATCTCGTATTGCTTGCATCCGTTCCTCTATTTTGCTTCGGCGCTGATGCTCGGTCTGCATTTCGGCGGGTGTAGCGGCGACGTCTATCTGTTGCTTTTGCTCGCCAAGCATAAGGATGCGCGCGTGCTGATGCGCGATACGGGCCCCGAACAGTTTTTGTACGTACCCGAAGAGAAGTAAGCGCGATATAGATAGCTTGCTGCGCACCTTTTACGAAACGGCCCCAAACTGGGAGTTGGGGCCCGGTTTGGGGGACGGAGGCTTCCGTAGAAAAGAAACGGAGCGCACGCCCCACAACATATTGTCTGAAAGTTTTTGAGGGTGTGAGAACTTTTTTCAAAAAGTTCCCACGAAACCCCAATACAAGGAGCACTCATGAACGTTGTCATTGGCATAGACTCTTTCAAAGGCAGCCTTTCGAGCCTTGCGGCGGGAGAGGCGGTGAAGGAAGCGATCCTTTCGGTTGACCCGCGCGCCGAGGTGCGCGTTTGCCCTCTCGCCGACGGCGGAGAGGGAACGGCGCGTGCCGTGACGCTCGCCACGGGCGGCCGCATGATTGCGGCCAATGTCACGGGCCCGCTCGGCGCGCCCGTCACAGCTGAATACGGTCTATTGCCCGACGGCCGCACGGCGGTCATTGAGATGGCAACGGCGGCGGGCTTGCCCCTTGTTCCGACAAGCGAGCGCAACCCCATGAACACGACAACCTACGGCGTCGGTGAGCTGATCGCCCACGCGATGCGCGAGCACGGCTGTCGCCGTTTCCTCGTCGGTATTGGCGGCTCGGCCACCAACGACGGTGGCATCGGCATGCTATCGGCACTTGGCTTCCGTTTCCTCGACCGCGAGGGCAAGCCCGTTCGCGGCTTTGGATGTGATCTGGCTAACCTCTGTGCAATCGATACGTCGGGTGCGATGCCCGAGCTTGCCGACTGCGAGTTCCGCATCGCTTGTGACGTCAAAAACCCGCTCTGCGGCGACGAGGGCTGCTCGCGCATCTACGGACCGCAAAAGGGCGCGGACGAGATGACCGTGCGCGACATGGACGCGTGGCTCTCGCACTATGCCGAGCTTACAAAGGCCGCTTTGCCCCATGCCGATAAAAACGCGGCAGGCGCGGGCGCGGCGGGCGGACTTGGCTTTGCTTTTTTGTCTTACCTCGGTGGTGCGCTGGTGTCGGGTATTGATCTCATCATCGAGGAGACGCATCTCGAGGAAAAGATCGCCGCGGCCGACCTCGTCATCACGGGCGAGGGGCGGCTCGACGGGCAGTCCTGCATGGGCAAGGCGCCCGTTGGCGTTGCAACCTGCGCGAAAAAGCTCGGCAAGCCTGTGATCGCCTTTGCGGGCGCCGTGACTCCCGACGCGGGCGCGGTAAACGCCCATGGCATCGACGCCTTTTTCCCGATCTTGCGCGCGCCCTCAACACTCGCCGAGGCGATGGACGTGGAGAACGCCTATCGCAATCTGCGCGACACGGCCGAGCAGGCCTATCGCCTCTTTGTCTGCGCGAAATCCGAACGAGAAAAGAGAACGTTATGATACCACTGTTATTGCTTTATAAGATTGCCCAGCTTTTTGCCGTTATGGTGCTCGGCTTTGTGCTTGTCAAGGCACGCGTCGTGCGCAGTGAGGACTCGGTCGTTCTGTCGCGCATCTCGCTGTATCTGTTGATGCCCGCGACAATCATCAATTCCTTCCACGTGCAGATCACACCCGATATCGTACAGGGGATCTTGCTCGCCTTCGGCGCTGCCATTGCGATCCACGCGCTTTTCTTTGCCGCGGATGCGGTGTTCAAGCGTATAGGGAAGGGCACGACCGTCGAGCGCGCGTCGGTGCTCTATCCGAACGCCGCCAACCTCATCATTCCCATCGTATCCTTTATTCTCGGAGAGGAATGGGTCATCTATACCTGCGCCTTCATCACCGTCCAGCTTTGCTGTATCTGGACGCAGGGCGTACATATGTTCTCGGTCGAGCGCGGCTTCCATTGGAAGAAAATTTTGCTCAATCCCAACATCGTCTCGATTGCAGTGGGTGTCGTTATTTTCGTGACGGGACTGCGCCTGCCCGCCTTCGTGACCGATATTACCTCGTCGCTCGGCGGTGTGCTCGGCTACGTCGGCATGCTGATCGCGGGCATGACAGCGGCTAAGCTCGATGTCCGCGCGATGCTTAAGCACCGCCGCCTGTATCTCACGACCGCCATGCGTGTGGTCGTTCTGCCCGCGCTCGTGCTTGTGCTGATCCGCTGTGTGCTGCCGTTTTTGCCCGTCGCGAATGCCGACCGCATTCTGCTTATTTCCTTTCTTGCAAGCATGACTCCTGCGGCCGCGACCGTCATGCAGCTCGCCCAGGTTTACGATACCGAGGTCGATCATGCCGTCGCGATCAACATCGCAACGACGCTCGTCGCCTGCGTGACGATGCCGCTGTTTGTGCTCGCGTATGAGTTTCTGATGTGATGTAATTTTTCTGGGAACTTTTTGAAAAAAGTTCCCAGACCCTCAAAAACTTTCTGAGAATTTATTTTTATACCATATGTTTCGTTCCGTTTCTACGGAAGCTTGCGTCCTCAAAACCGGGCCCCAACTCCCAGTTTTGAGCCGCTTTGTAGAAATGTGAACTAAGCGGTTATAAAAACAATTCACTAGCCGAAGGGGCAGCGTTTGCCCCTTCGGCGTGGGATTTCTAAAACCTTACACCCCCGACGGCCATGAAAGGACGTCGGGATGAGGGGTGCAGGGGGAACCCCTGCTTCGTTTTCTTGCGAGCGTTCTTTGCCGAATAGCAAAGAATGCGAAAAAACTAAAAGGAGTTATTATGAAAAAAATCGTTTTGCTCGGTGATTCGATCAAGATCGGCTACGTCGAATACGTACGGAATGCGCTCAAGGGCGTGGCTGAGATCTACTCGCCAACGGAGAACTGCCGATATTCGGTCAACGTGCTGCGCTATGCGCACGAATGGAAGCAAAAGGGCGAATGGCCCGACGACGTCGACCTTGTCCATTGGAATGCGGGCCTTTGGGACGCGCTCGAGCTGTTTGGAGACGAGCCGCTGATGCCGCTCGATGCCTACGAGCGCATCATTCCGCGCATCGACCGCCGCCTGCGCATGCTTTTTCCGCAGGCAAAGCTCGTCTTTGCGACCTCGACGGCCGTGCTGGAGGACAAGTGTAAGCCGTATTTCAAGCGCCATAACGAAACGATTTGTGCCTACAACGCGGCCGCTCTGCGTGCGCTCGCCCCGACCAATACCGTGATCAACGATTTATATACGCCATCAAGCCGTTGTCCCGAGTCTTACCACAGCGACGCGGTGCATTTCTATACTCCCGAGGGTACCGACCTCATCGGCGGACAGGTCGCGGATACGCTTTGCCGCCTTTTGGATATAGCACCGATCGGCTGCTCAGAAAAGCAAGTAGACCTCGAGCAATTTGCTCACAACGACGATGTCGGATATTGACGCCGAGTAAAAAGGAGAAGAAATAAAAAATGGACTCATTTCTTTTTGCCGTCAACGCCGTGCTGCCGATCGTGCTGATCGTGGCGCTTGGATATCTGTTAAAGCGGATCAAATTTTTAGGAGAGGGCTTTCCGAAGACCCTCAACAAGCTCGTATTCCGCGTGCTATTACCCTGCATGCTCTTTTTAAACGTTTATAAGATCGAGAGCTTTTCCGGTATCGGCTTCGGCTACATCGGCTACGTGGCGCTTGCGACGGTCTTGCTCTTTTTGCTGGGGCTTCTCTTTGCGCTCGTGCTGACCAAGAAGCGTGAGCAGCGCGGGGTGCTTTGGCAGGGCGTGTTCCGATCAAACTACGCGCTCGTCGGCATTCCGCTTGCGACCTCGCTGTATGGCGAGACGGGGAGCATCGTTGCCAGCGTGCTCTCGGCGGTGTACGTGCCGCTTCTGAATATGCTGGCGGTCATTTGCCTGACGGTGTTCGGCGACGGCGAGGGAAAGGTGAGCGTCAAAAAGATCCTTGTCGGCATTGTGAAAAATCCGCTGATCGAGGCCATTGCGCTTGGCGGTGTGTGTCTCGGCCTGCGCGCACTGTTTGTGCGCTGGGGCGTGGATTTCCGTCTTGCCAACGTGAAGCCGATCTACTCGGTGCTCGAGCAGCTCGGCCGTACGGCCACACCGATGGCACTGCTTGCGCTCGGCGCACAGTTCGAGTTTTCTGCCGTTTCGTCGCTGAAAAAGCAGATCGTCTTCGGGACGGTCGCACGAACGGCTGTCGTTCCTGCCATCGCGCTCTCGATCGCGTATGCGATCGGCGGCTTCAACGGTGCGCATTTTGCGTCCTTCGTTGCCGTATTCGGCACGCCGATCTCGATCTCGAGCGTACCGATGGTGCAGGAAATGGGAGGGGACACCCAGCTCGCGGGACAGCTCGTCGTATGGACGACGGTCATATCGGGTCTGACCATTTTCCTCATATCCTTTCTTCTCAAGGCCGTCGGCGTGTTTGCATAAAGCAGAAAGAAAATTATGAAAAATATAGAAAACCCGACATCTTCGTGAGCTTCCAGAAGGTCAACGAGGTATTCGGCAATTTCAAAAGAAAGGTATAAAAATCATGAAAGTTTGTGTGATTCAGCCCCATTATTCCCTCGATCCGCACGACGTCGACGCCTGCTTTGAGGCGTTGATGGCCATGCTCGACGAGTGTGACGACTCGCTCGATCTCATCGTCCTGCCCGAATACAGCGACGCGCCCGCCGATGTGCAGGGAAAGGACGGTTTTTACGGTGCGGTCGCGGCCTATAACGCACGCCTGCTTGAGAAAGCGCGTGCGACGGCCAAGCGATGCCACGCGCTCGTCTTTGTCAATGCCGCGTATGAAACCGCAAACGGTGCGCGCAACACCACGCACGCCATCGACCGCGAGGGCAATATCGTCGGCCGCTATTTTAAGGCGCATCCCGCGCCGAGTGAGGTCAAGACCGACGCCGAGGGTGGGCACGAGCTCGACGTCGCATATAGCTACGAGCCCAGAGTGCCCTATGTGCTTGAGCTCGAGGGGCTGCGCTTTGCGTTCCTGACCTGCTATGACTTTTATTTCTATGAGAATTTCGCCCGTATCGCGCGCGAAAACGTCGATATCATCATCGGCTGTTCGTTGCAGAGAACCGATACCCACGAGGCACTCTCGATCATCAACCGCTTCCTCTGCTATCAGACCAACGCCTACCTCATCCGTGCGTCGGTCTCGCTTGCCGAGGATGCAAAGCTCTGCGGTTGTAGTATGGTGGTCGCTCCCACGGGTGAGGAGCTGGTCAATATGAAGGCACGCGTCGGACTCGGCATCTGCGAGATCGATCCGACGAAAAAATATTACAAGGCCGCAGGACATATGGGCGCGCAGAAAGCGCACTATGAGTACATTGAGGAGGGACGGAGACCGTGGCTCTACCGCAACGGCGGTGCGTCGGTCGTGCCCTTTGAGCACGTGATGACCTACCCCCGTCTTTGCGCACACCGCGGCTTTTCGACCGCCGCCCCCGAGAATAGCATGCCAGCTTTCGGTGCGGCTGTCGCCCTCGGCGCGGAGGAGATTGAATTTGACCTCTGGCGCACGAGGGACGGTGTGCTCGTCTCCTGTCATGACCAGACACTCGACCGCGTGTCGAACGGCACGGGAAAGATCGGTGACCACACCTATGAGGAGCTTCTCTCGCTTGATTTCGGCGCGAAGCACGATAAGACGTTTGCAGGCCTGCAAATTCCCACCTTTGAGGAGATCCTACAAAAATTTGCGGGACGCGTCGTGATGAATATTCACGTCAAGATCTGGGACATGAACGACCCGCAGCCGATGATCGAGGAGATCGTTGGACTCGTTCGCCAATACGATGCGCAGGGGCACGTCTATTTCATGACGAGCTCTGACGAGATCATTCGCCGCGTGATGGCCTACGTACCCGATATCCCTTGCTGTGTCGGCTGGGACGGCAACAAAGACCCGCAGTCGATGGTCGACCGTGCCATTGCGCTCGGTGCAAAGAAAATTCAGCTTTTCAAGCCCTATTTCAACGAGGAGACCGTGCGCCGCGCGAAGGAGCATGGCATCCGCTGTAACGTGTTCTGGGCGGACGATCCCGACGAGGCCAAGAGATATTTGGATATGGGCATCGACACGGTGCTCACGAACGATTATCTCGCCGTCTACAACGCCGTCAAAGGGTATCTGCCGCGTGCGGCGAAGAAGGGAGCAGGGAATTGAAGCAGTTTTGCTTTACCGTCGACGATAACATCCGCTTTTTGCGCGATCTGAACGAGACGCGCCCCGCGAGTATGTTCGAAAATGCATATCTTGCGTTCTATCGCCGCCTGCACGAGCAGTACGGCCTGAAGGTTCAGCTCAATCTGTTCTATGAAGCGAAGGATTTCAATCTTTCGCAGATGACCGACGCGTATCGCAACGAGTGGGCAAAGAACGCCGATTGGCTGAGACTCTCCTTCCATTCAAAGTCCGAGTGGCCGGTACGCCCCTACGAGTTTTCGGGCTACGACGAGGTCTATGCCGATTGCTCGGCCGTGCACCGCGAGATTTTGCGCTTTGCGGGCGAGGCTTCCTTGGCCAAGACAACCACGATTCATTATTGCCGTAACACGGCGGACGGTCTGCGCGCGCTCCGTGATTGCGGTGTGGGGGGCTTGCTCGGACTGTTTGGCAGCGACGAGCAGCCGCGCACGTCCTACGAGGTTCCTGAGGAGCTTTTGCCAACGATCCGTCACGGCGAGATCGCCATGTTCCGTGACATGGCCATGGGCTCGCTCGACGTCATTCTCAACGACTTCCGCCCTGAGCGGGCTCACGCGCTCGTCGAGGCACTTCTCGATCGCGAATATGCCCACATCATGACGCACGAGCAGCATTTTTATCCCGATCTGTCGGGTCATTCCTATGAGTTTGAGCCCAAAACCGAGGATGCCGTGGCGCTCCTCTGTGCCAACGGCTTTACTCCCTGCTTTTTTGAGGATATGATGCAATAAATTCCCATGCATTGGGGATACTGTAATTAGATGGATTCTCTTTACGGGTCGTCGAAGGCGCCGACCCCTACTACGGTTGTGTATACCCGTTCGGTTGCATTTCTACGAAATGGCCCACGGTTGGGAGTTGGGGCCCAATCGTGGGGACGCAACCTTCCATAGAAAAGGGACGGAACACTTACCACCATAAAAATATTCAGAAAGTTTTTGAAGGAGCTTGAGGAAACTTTTTTCAAAAAGTTTCCTCAAAAAACAAACCACACATGAAAATTGCTTTTTTTGATGCCAAGTCTTACGATCGCCCGTCCTTTGACCGCTACGGCGAGTCGGCGGGGATCCGCTTCAAATATTTTGAAACGCGCCTGACGGTGGATACCGTTGAGCTTGCGCGCGGTTACGACGGCGTATGCGCCTTTGTCAATGACGTGATCGATGCGCCCGTCATCGACCGTCTCGTCGAATACGGTGTGCGCGTGATCGCCTTGCGCTGCGCGGGCTTTAATAACGTCGATGCGAAGTACATCGAGGGAAAGATACCCGTTTTGCGCGTGCCCGCCTACTCGCCCTACGCCGTGGCCGAGCACGCGATGGCGATGCTCCTGACCTCGGTGCGCCGCACGCATAAGGCGTATATCCGCACGAAGGACTTTAATTTCAGCCTCAACGGGCTCATTGGCATTGATTTGCACGGTAAGACGGTCGGCGTTGTCGGCACAGGCAAGATCGGTCGCGTGTTCATCGACATCTGCCGCGGCTTTGGCATGCGTGTGCTTGCATACGATAAATATCCCGCCGAGGGAACCGATATCGAATACGTATCGCTCGATATGCTGTTCCGCGAGAGCGACGTGATCTCGTTGCATTGCCCCCTGACCGAGGAGACCTACCACATGATCGACGCGCAGAGCATCGAGCAGATGAAGAAGGGCGTGATCGTGATCAACACCTCGCGCGGTGCGTTGATCGATGCTGAGGCACTGCTCGCGGGTATTAAGTCGCGCAAGCTCGGCGCGGCCTGCCTTGACGTGTACGAGGAGGAGTCGGAGCTCTTTTTCGAGGACCGCTCGGGGCATATCGTCGACGACGACGTGCTCGCGCGCCTCATTTCGATGCCGAATGTGCTCGTGACCTCGCATCAGGCCTTTCTGACCGAGGAGGCACTCGATAACATCGCACAGACGACGGTCCATAACATCGTAGGCTGCCTGCGCGACGGCGAGAGACAGAATGAGATTGCGTATTGAATTTGAATATTTTATTTTTATTGAGGGGCTTTTTGAAAAAAGCCCCTCAAACTCCCCAAAAACCTTCAAACATTTTTTATATCATGTGCTTGCTTTCTTTTCTACGAAAGGCATCGTCCCGCGCATTGGGCCCCAATTTCCCAACGCGCGGGCGTTTTGTAGAATAAAAAGCGCTTCGGATTGCATTTCTACAAAGCGCCCCAAAACTGGGAGTTGGGGCTCGGTTTTGGGGAACGAGAGCTTTGTAGAAAAGGGAGGGAACGCACGGTACAAAATAAAATTTCAGGAAAGTTTTTGAGGGTGTGGGAACTTTTTTCAAAAAGTTCCCACAAAAACCCTTAACATAAACTAACTTTTTCCAATCCCTGTTGTAAAAATGGGAAAAATGTGGTAAAATAAATATATTATGTAAGAAACGAGGAACGAAGCCATGTTATCAACCGTTTTCAGCGCAGGATTGTTCGGCATTGACGGCTATATTGTGACCGTCGAGTGCAACGCGCAATCGCGCATCCCGGGCTTTGAGCTTGTGGGTCTGCCCGATGCCGCCGTCAAGGAGGCCAAGGAGCGTGTGCGCACGGCGTGTGAGAACAGCGGCTTTCGCTTTCCCGCCCTCGAGCTGATGCTCAACCTCGCGCCCGCCGATCGCCGCAAGGAGGGCTCGGGCTTTGATGCCGCGATCCTACTCGGCATTCTGCGCTGCTGCGGTGTCGTACGACACGAGGTCGATTTCAGCGGCAAATGCTTTGTCGGCGAGTTGTCGCTCTCGGGCGACTTCCGCTCGGTGCGCGGCGTGCTTTGCATGTGTGTGGCGGCAAGAAATGCGGGTCTCAGGGAATTTTACGTCCCTGCCGAAAACGCGGGTGAGGCCGCGGCCGTCGAGGGCATTACCGTCTACGGCGTGAAGAATATGCGCGAGCTCGTCGCGCATCTCAACGGCGAGGCTCTGCTTACGCCCACGCCCTGCGACCGCCAGAGCTTTGAGGACGCGGTACGTCACGTCGAGCTCGATTTTGCGGACGTGCGCGGCCAGGCGATGGCGAAGCGCGCGATGGAGATCGCCGCGGCGGGCGGCCATAACATTCTGCTCATCGGTCCTCCCGGCACGGGAAAATCGATGCTCGCCAAGCGTCTGCCCTCGATCTTGCCGCCCCTCGGCTTCGAGGAGGCAATCGAAACGACCAAGGTACATTCGGTCTCGGGCACGCTCCCCGAGGGCGTCTCTCTTGTGGCGGCGCGCCCCTTCCGCTCGCCCCACCATACGATGAGCACGGTCAGCCTGGTGGGCGGCGGTGTCAATCCGCTCCCCGGTGAGGTCTCGCTCGCGCATAACGGCGTGCTCTTCCTCGACGAGCTCCCCGAATTCCCGAAGCAGGTGACCGACGCGCTCCGTCAGCCGATCGAGGATCGGACGGTCACGATCACGCGCGCGCAAGGCCGCGTGACCTACCCCTGCTCGTTTATGCTTGTCGGTGCAATGAACCCCTGCCGTTGCGGCTATTTCGGTCACCCGACGCAGAAATGTACGTGCAGTGCCGCCGACGTCAAGCGCTACGTGTCGCGCATCAGCGGTCCGATGCTGGATCGCATTGACATTCAGATCGAGCTTCCCTCGCTCTCCTACGACGATCTGTCAGCCAAGGAAACGGTGGCCGAGACCTCGGCAACCGTGCGCGAGCGCGTCACACGCGCCCGCCGCTTCGCGACCGAGCGTATGAAGGAGGAGAAGGGCATATACTGTAACGCGCAGATGGGCGCGTCGCAGATCCGTAAATATTGCCGTGCCGATGCCGCGGCCGAGGCGCTGTTGCGCTCGGCGTATGAGCGCATGGGCATGTCGGCGCGCGGCTACGACCGTATCATGCGCGTCGCGCGAACGATCGCCGATATGGACGAGAGCGAGCTGATCCTCGCGAAGCACATCGCCGAGGCCATTCAGTATCGCAGTCTGGATAAGAAATATTGGGGTTGATACATAGAAAGGTGCGAGGAGCTTTTTTGAAAAAAAGCCCCTCGCGCTCCCCAAAAAACTTCTGACATTTTATTTTGGACATAGCAAACCAAATTTATAACGCTTATTCTAATGTGTCATCCTGAGCGAGCCACATAGTGGCGAGCCGAAGTTTCGGGGAGGAGAGCGCAAGCGAGCCGAGACGAAACCGAGGAGCGAAGCGACGAAGGGATCTGGAATGAGATTTCGCTACCTTGCTTGTCATAGTAACTTTTGTTTGGAAAGGTAGCGGTTATCGTTTCCGGATCCCGCTTCGACTACGTCTCGCGCTTTTGCTCGCTCGCCGTTCGGCTCGCCTCCCAAAAGTTCGACTTCGCTCAGGATGACACACTGAAAGCTCACCTGCCATAAATCGCACGGTACTAAAAAATGCTTTAAAAATTTTTGAAGGAGCTTGAGGAAACTTTTTATAAAAAGTTTCCTCAAGAATAAACACACACATGACACATTCAAACACCCTCCGTACGTGGATCGAGAGCATGTGCGGCATGATGTCGGTCTCGGGCTTTGAGACGCGGAGCGACGATGCGCTTCGTGCGTTGCTCGCGCCGTATTTTGACGAGATCGCGGTCGATGCGGTTGGTAATCACCTATGCTATCGCCGATGCGGCAAGCAGGGAGCGCCGACGGTGCTCGTTGACGCACACTTTGACGAGATCGGCTTTCTTGTGACGTCGGTGCTCGACGGCGGCTTTTTGCGCATCGCACCGCTCGGCGGCGTCGATCCGTCGATCATGCAGGCGGCCGACGTCATCGTATACGGTCGCGAGACGATGCGCGGCGTGGTCGTCTCGACCCCGCCCCACCTGCGTCCGCGCGACGAGGACGGCAAGCTGCCCGCGGTCGATGACATGATGGTCGACGTGGGCTACGACCTGCCGAAGGAGGAGCTGGAGAAGCTCGTTCCCGTCGGTACGCCGATCGGCTTCGCCCCGTATTATACCGAGCTCGCATGCGGCGAGGAGGGCAAAAAATGTCTTTCGGGCAAGAGCTTTGACAACAAGGCCTGCGGCGCGGCCGCGGCCTATGCGATCGCTCATACGCCCCGCGAGGACCTCGCGGCCGACGTCTGCCTCTTGCTCTCGTCGTACGAGGAAACGAGCCGCCTTGGCGGCGTGTCGGCCGCCGTTTATCGTGTGTGCCCCGATTACGCCATGGTCGTGGACGTCAACCTCGCGCGCGTGCCCGATACCAAGGACTTTGAGACCGTTCCCTTTCGCGGGGGCGTGTCGATCTCGGCGAGTGCCGCGACCGACCGCACCTTAACGCGCCTGACGCGCGTTCTCTGCGAGGAGCAGGGCATTCCGTTTTCCATGATCGCCGCGCCCTCGTCCACGGGAACCAATGCGGCGAGTGTCAACCTTGTGGGCGCGGGCGTTCCCGTTGTGGACGTCGGTCTGCCCCTCAAAAATATGCACACCTACGAGGAGATCCTCTGTGAGCAGGACGTGTCGGCGCTGTGCGATCTTGTGCGCGCCTTTGTTACGTCCGAGACGATCGCGCATCATTTTGGAAAAGCGGAGGAGGAATGGAAATGAGCAACGCAACGAAAAGACCTGCCGATCTGGCTCTCCTTCGCACGCTTTCGCTCGGCTTTGGCCCGACGGGCTGTGAGGACGAGATCCGCGCGCGAATTGCGCAAGAAATTGCCCCTCTCGGCTACGAAACGATGACCGATACGCTCGGCAATCTGCTTGTTCGTGTGCGCATAGGCAAGGGAGGGCCGCGCCTGATGATCTCGGCGCACATGGACGAGGTTGGCCTGATGGTCACCGATATCGACAAGGAGGGCTATCTGCGCTTCGACACGGTCGGCGGCATTGACGCGTCGGTGCTGGCGGGGCGCAAGGTCACGCTCGGCGACGAGAATACGCGCCTTCGCGGCGTGATCTGCTCGAAGGCGATCCATCATAAGACAAAAAAGGAGCGCGAGAAGGCGGTGCCGATCGATCAGCTCTATATCGACGTCGGTGCGACGAGCCGCGAGGAGGCCGAGGCGGTAGCACCCGTCGGCACGTTCGGCACGTTCGATTCCGAATGTTATACCTTTGGTAAGGACAATCGCATGGTCAAGGGTAAGGCGCTCGACGACCGCATGGGCTGTGCCGCCCTCATTGAGGTGCTTCGCGCCATCAAGGACAATCCCCCGACGGGCAACTTCGAGTTCTACGCATGCTTTACCGTCCGCGAGGAGATCGGCCTCTCGGGTGCGAAGGTAGCCGCCCAGCGGCTCTCGCCCGATTACGCCCTCGTGCTCGAAACGACGGCTGTCGGCGATATTGCCGAGGTCGCACCCGCGAAGCGCGTGGCCGACGTCGGACACGGCGGCGTGCTCTCGATCATGGACCGCGCGACGGTCTATGACAGACGCTTTGTGGATTTTCTTCTTGCCACCGCGAAGGAGGAGGGCGTTGCCGCACAGGTGAAGCGCTACGTCTCGGGCGGCAACGATGCGGGGAGCATCCATAAAACGGGCACGGGCGTCCGCACGGCGGCGCTGTCGGTGCCGACGCGTTATCTGCACTCGCCCGCGTGCGTGGCGAGCCTTGACGATTACGAAGCCGTCCGCGATCTCTGCGAGACCGCCGTACGGCATTTCCCAACGCTGATTTCGGAGGAATAAAGATATGAATTTTTATCAAACACTCAAGGAGCTTTGTCTCTGCTCCTCGATTTCGGGCAGAGAAGAGAAGATCCGCGCCCTGCTTGCCGAGAAGATCGCGCCCTATGCCGATACGGTCGAGACCGACGCGCTTGGTAACCTGATCGCGAAAAAGGGCGGCAATCGCGCGGGTGCGCGTGTGATGCTCTGCGCGCACATGGACGAGATTGGCTTTCTCGTCACCTTTATTGAGGACGACGGCTGGGTGCGCGTTGCCCCCGTCGGTGGCATTCGTGCCATCTCGTCGGTCGGAAGCTTTGTGACCTCGGAGAAGGGAGTCAAGGGTGTGCTCGTCGCCGAGGATGGGGTCAAGCCCGCCGATCTGGCTGTCGATAAGATGTATATCGACGTCGGTGCAAAAAACCGCCGCGAGGCTGAGAGACGGGTTTCGATCGGTGACTTTTTCGTTGCTATTCCCGAGGTCAAGCGCCTCTTTGGTTCGCGGATCGCAGGACGCCCCCTGGACGACCGCGTGGGCTGTGCCGTTCTGCTCGACGTTGCCGAAGCCCTTGCGGACGGTGATTTCGCGGGCGAGGTGGCTTACGTATTTTCGGTTCAGGAGGAGGTCGGCTGTCGCGGCGCATTGCCCGCGGCCTTCGGACTTGCCCCCGACTATGCCCTTTGCTTTGACGTGACGGGCACGGGCGACGTGCCGGCTGCAAAGACGATGGCCTGCAAGCTTGGCGGCGGCGCGGCTGTGAAGATCAAGGATAGCTCGGTCATCTGCCATGCAGGACTCGTGGAAGCCCTTTGCACGCTGGCTGAGGAAAAGGGGATTCGCTATCAGCGCGAGGTGCTGCTCTACGGCGGTACGGATACGTCGTCGATGCAGCTGGCCGGCGGCGGCACGCGCGCAGGCGCGCTGTCGATCCCGACACGCTATATTCATTCGAGCGTTGAGACCTGCGACCTTTCGGATGTCACGGCCTGTGCCGATCTCGCCACGGCGTTTGTGAAGAGCGCTCCCAATGTATAAAATAGGAGAACCACCATGAAATTTTCAGAACACGTACTTTCCCTTGCGGCCGAGGCCGAGCGCGCGCTTGCGTCCCGCTTTGCCGAGATTGATCGCATTGCCTTTGAGAACACGCAGAAGGTCATGGACGCCTTCCGCGAGCATCGCGTGAGCGAGGCCATGTTCAACCCGACGAGTGGCTACGGCTACGACGATCGCGGTCGCGACACGCTCGACCGCATCTGGGCCGACGTCATGGGGGCCGAGGCGGCCTTTGTCCGCCACCAGATCGTCAACGGCACGCAGGCGCTCACGATCGGCCTCTTTGGCCTTTTGCGCCCGAACGACGTCATGTTCTCGATCGCGGGCAAGCCCTACGATACGCTCGATGAGGTCATCGGCAACGTGGGTACGGCGGGCAACGGCTCGCTGCGCGATTTCGGCGTCGAGTATCGCGAGGCGGCGCTTCTTCCGAACGGCGACTTTGACCGCGAGACCATCCGCAAGACCTTTTCCGAGGTCGGCGACCGCATCAAGGTCGTCTTTATCCAGCGCTCGAAGGGCTATCTCAACCGCAAAACGCTGTCGGTCGATGAGATCGGCGAGATCATTGCCTTCGTCCGCACCCTTAAATCCGATTGCTACGTCGTGGTCGACAACTGCTACGGCGAATTTACCGAAACGCGCGAGCCGACGGCGGTTGGCGCGGATATGATCATCGGCTCGCTGATCAAGAATCCAGGCGGCGGCATGGCCGAAACGGGCGGATATATCGCGGGCACGGCGCGTGCCGTCGAGCTCGCCTCCTACCGTCTAACCTCGGTCGGTGTCGGCCTTGAGGTCGGTGCGACGATGGGACAGAACAAGAGTCTTTACAAGGGACTTTTTTACGCGCCCCACACGACCGCCCAGGCGATCAAAACGGCGCATCTTGCGGCTTATCTGTTCGGCCCGACGGGACTCGGCTTTGACGTGGAGCCCGCTTGGGATACCCCGCGCTACGATATCATTCAGAGCGTGATCACGCACTCGTCCGAGGCGCTTTGCGCGATCTGCCGCGGCATTCAGGCGGGCTCGCCGGTCGATGCCTACGTGACCCCCGAGCCCTGGGCAATGCCCGGCTACTCCGATCCCGTGATCATGGCGGCGGGCGCGTTCACACAGGGCTCGTCCATCGAGCTCTCGGCCGACGGCCCACTGCGTGAGCCCTATACGGCCTACCTGCAGGGCGGCCTGACCTATGAGAGCGGCAAGCTCGGTATTTTGTCGGCCGTTGAGGAAACGCTGAAGCTGCGAAATCATTTATCTTAACCTCGTAGGGGTCGTCGCCTCGACGACCCGTCAAACCGTTGCAATTTTTCTCGCCATTTGGTCATGTGTGATTATTCCGTTTCGGGTCGTCGTGGGAGCCGACCCCTACCAAGGAGATTCTTGTTCAAATAACATCACATGACAAAAGGGAAGAACGCATACATATTTCCCTCGAAAGGATCGTATATGCTCTTTTCTTCCCTTGAATTTCTCTATTTGTTTCTGCCCCTGACACTCGCACTCTATTTCGCGACGCCGCGCCGCTTCCGCAACCTTACGTTGCTCGTGACGAGCCTCGTTTTTTATGGCATTGGCGAGCCGATCTACCTTTTTCTGATGGTGCTGACGGTCGTCGCCGACTACGCCTTCGGCCTCGCAATCACGCGATTTCCGTGCCGTGCGAAGCTGCTTTTGTGGAGTGCAGTGATCTTCAATCTTGCGCTGCTCGGCTTTTTTAAGTACTACACCCTCGTCGCATCGCTCGTGCCCGTGCTCCCCGCGCTTTCGGTGAGCCTGCCGATCGGCATCTCGTTTTATACCTTTCAGGCACTTTCCTACGTGATCGACGTCTACCGAGACACGGTTGCGCCGCAACGGAGTCTCGTGAGCTTTGGCGCGTACGTCACGCTCTTTCCCCAGCTCGTCGCCGGGCCGATCGTCCGCTATTCGGACGTCGATGCCCAGCTTGCCGAGCGGCACAGCACGTGGCAGAGGGCGGCCGACGGCGTGCGCCGCTTTTGCGTGGGGCTTGCAAAAAAGGTGCTCCTGGCCAATGCGGCGGGCGCGCTGTTCGATTCGTTGCGTCTCGCGCAGACGACACCGAGCACGCTCGGCGCGTGGACGGTGCTCGTGGCCTATGCGTTTCAGATCTATTTTGACTTTTCGGGTTATTCCGACATGGCAATCGGCCTCGGTAAGCTCTTTGGCTTTGATTTTCCCGAGAACTTTCGCTACCCTTACGTGGCAAAAAGCATCACCGAGTTCTGGCGGCGGTGGCACATCACGCTTTCGTCGTGGTTTCGCGAGTACGTTTATATTCCCCTCGGTGGCAACCGCCGCGGAAAGGGAAGAATGCTTGTCAATCTGCTCGTGACGTGGGCGTTGACGGGGCTTTGGCACGGTGCGTCCTGGAATTTTCTTGTGTGGGGACTTTACTTTTTCGTTCTGCTCGCTCTTGAAAAGCTCCTTCTCGGCCGCCTGCTCGAGCGCTTGCCGCACCTTGTTCGCCACGCCTACGCCCTATTTTTTATTCTTGTCGGCTGGCTGATCTTTTTCCATGATGGAAGCGGCGCGGGTCTTGCAGTGGCCGACGCGCTCGCATACGTGCGGGCCCTGTTCGGCTTCGGCACGCCGATTGCGGACGGTTATACGCGCTACGAGCTTTGGCGTCATCTGCCCCTGCTCGTCATCATGGCCGTGGGCTGTACGCCCCTGCCTGCGCGCGCGATCCGCGCGCTTCGTAAGCGTTTGCCGCGCACGGCGTTGGCATTCGTTCTTTTGCTTTCGGTCGGCTCGCTTTTGCTCTCGACCGCTTACCTCGTATCCTCGGGGTATAACCCCTTCTTATATTTTCGGTTTTGATCAGAAAGGTACTGTTATGACATCTCTACTCGTTCGACTTTTCATTCGCGACCGCGATTGCTTGCAAAGGCCGTCCGTGCGCCGTGCGTACGGCACGATGGCAAGCACCGTCGGCATTCTTGCCAACATTCTGCTGGCAATTTTGAAGCTTGTCGCGGGCACGCTCAGCGGTGCGATCTCGATCACCGCCGACGCCATCAATAACCTTTCCGATGCGGCCTCGCAGGTTGTTTCATTCATCAGCTTCAAGATTGCGGCAAAGCCTGCCGATCGCCACCATCCCTTCGGACATGCACGTATGGAGTACGTCGCGTCGATGATCGTGTCCTTCCTCGTGCTGACGGTAGGCGTCGAGCTACTCAAGCAATCGGTGGGCAAGCTGATTGCTCCCAAACCTACGGTCTTTCATACCGTGACGGTCGTGATCCTCGTGTTATCCGTCGCCGTCAAGCTTTGGCTGTTCTTCTTCAACCGTCACATTGCAAAAAAGCTGGACTCGTCCGTGATGCGTGCGACGGCGGCAGACAGTCTCTCGGACGCCGCAGCCACGGCGGCTGTGCTCGTTTCCATGATCATCAGCCGCGTGACGGGCTTTGAGACCGACGGCTATATGGGCCTTGTTGTTTCAGTGCTTATTTTCGTGGCGGGCTTCAAGATTCTCAATGAAACGAAAAACTCCATTCTCGGCGGTGCGCCCGATCCTGCCGTCGTGAATAGCGTCTGCGCCCTCGTGAGCGAGTATCCCGAGGTGCTGGGCATTCACGATATGATCATTCACAATTACGGCCCCGGCAATACGATCGCCTCGCTTCACGTGGAGGTCGATGGCTCGGCCGACGTTTTTGAGACGCACGACGTCATTGACACGATCGAAAAACGGCTCTACGCCGAGCTTTTCGTGCATGCGACCATTCACATGGATCCGATCGTAACCGACGACGAGCGCGTGAACGCCCTGCGAGAGACGACGCTTGCGGTCGTCCGCTCGATCGACGAGCGGCTGAACATACACGATTTTCGCTACGTCGAGGGCAAAACGCACTCGAATCTGATCTTTGATGTTTCGGCACCCTTTGAGCTGAAGATGAGCGACGAGGAGCTCAAGCGCGAGATCGCCTCACGAGTGAGCCTGTTCGAGCCATCCTATTTCGTCGTGGTGACGGTCGATCGGCAATGAGAACCTCTTGACAAACGGAGCAACTCATGATACAATGAAGAATGGGAAAGTAAAAAAACAAAAAAGAGGACGGTTATGAAAAAGGAAAAGAAAGTAAACCAAGAGACGGCGACCGAGACGGTCGACCTGCAATCGAAAAGCCGCCTGCTTGCGTTCGTGCTCGGTATTTTTATCGGCTTGGCCGTCATCGTGCCCGGCGTCAGCGGCTCGACCATCGCTATTATTTTCGGCCTTTATACGGCGCTTTTGTACGCCATCGGCAATATTTTCAACGATTTTAAGCGTTGCGTGCTCTTTCTGCTTCCGCTCGTGCTCGGCGCGGCGGTCGGCTTCCTCGCAGGCTTTATTGTCATTCAGAAGGTGTTCGGCAAGTATCTGTTCCAGATTGTTTGCCTGTTCGTCGGTCTGATGGCGGGCGCGCTTCCTGCGGTAACAAAGGAGATCAAGGGCGCGAAGCTTACGCCCACGCGCGGCTTCTTCTTTCCGCTCGGTGTGCTGATCCCGATCGCCATCGGTGTGCTTTCGATCATGCTGACGCGCGGCGGTGAGAGCACCGAGACCTTCGTCGACTTTCCGTGGTGGCGGTTTATCGTCTATTTCCCGCTCGGCTTCGTTGTGTCGGCGACGCAGATCATTCCCGGTCTTTCCGCAACGGCCATTCTCATGGCGGTCGGACAGTTCGGACCGATTCTGAACAGCCTGCATCTGGACTACATTCTCGAAAATCCCGCCGTGCTCGGCCTTTATGCGTCGATCGGTCTCGGCTTCCTTGCAGGGCTCGTGCTGATCTCGCGGGTGTTTTCGAAGGTGCTTGAGAAGCACAAAACAACGGCGTTCTTTCTTGTGAGCGGCCTCTCGGTCGGCTCGATCGTTTCCATGTTCATCAATCCCGACGTGACCGAGGTCTATGCTGAATGGGCGGCAGGGAACGGCAACGCCGTGCTCTCGATCGTCGTCGGCGCGATCCTGCTCGCTGTCGGCTTTACCGCGTCGTTCCTGCTGACAAGATATGAGCTGAAGAACGAAAGAAAATTTTGAAAAAGTTTTTGTGGGGGAGCTTTTCGAGAAAAGCTCCCCCACACCCCCGCAAAAGCTTCCTCAATATGGATTTAGGGGCATGCGCTTCGATATCCTTCTACAGAAACCTCGTTCCCCACAACCGGGCCCCAATTTCCCGGTTGTGGGGCGTT
>CAYULZ010000011.1:0-8488 GCA_964445865.1 uncultured Lachnospiraceae bacterium
GGGCGGTATTTGTACATCCAACATTCGCTGCCCCGGTGCCGAGGCCCTCATCAATCCAACCTATCTTTTTTCTCCGTCGATCGCAAGCTGAAACCATTTGGATGCCGTAATCATATGCTCCAATCCGAGCTCCTCAGCCACGATTTGGGTAGCAACCGCTTTCGTAGCAGAAAAAAAAGAATAGGTATTTCCTCGTACAATGTCTTGCTTGCGATAATTTTCAGCAAGAGCACGCATATTCCAGAGAAAGTACACGGCGATATCACGGCATACGAGCGGCAGATCTCCAAGGGAAAAGCTTTCAAAAAAAGCTTGATTATACACCTGCTGATCCCAAATCGAAAAACGCATCTGCTTTGCCGTCCTATCGATGGCTTTCAAGGCCCTTCGAAAACCGGCATCTCTTTGCCATTTATCGTCGATATATGCCTTAAAATGTATAATTTGATCTTGATCAAACAGTATTACAATCGGAGCTTCCTGCGAAAAATGCTCTTGACTGATGTGTAAGCGATCGAGCGAATCAAAAAAGTCCGAAATGGCTTTTTTCCAGTATGCATCAAATCCTAAAATCGGCGGACACTCTCGAAAATACCACAAAGCACCTTCATACGCAAAAGAAAGAATTTTGTTAGTAGAGAGATTGAAAAAAGACACCTCGTCCCGCTTCAGGTTGATCTCACAAACAAGAAGCGCCCTTTCATCAATACGCTTACGCATAAGCCGGTCCAACATACTTCGAATTTGTTGCTTCAACATCTCTCCCCCTTTCTTATATAGTTACTTGATTCCTTTCAATAGAATAGCTTCCACCATCAGTACCGAGTTGCGTCGCAATTTCTTGATAAAAAATGGCACAATCAAGGTCGTCAGCACTTGCGTGATCAGTGATGCGGCCGCCGCTCCGGTAGCCCCCCACAAAGGAATAAAGAGCAAATTCAAAATGATATTACTGATAGCAGCAGAAATATAAATATATTTTAAATATTTCTGCTGATCCTCACACACAACCCAGGCGTTTCTGGCAACACCCAAATAAGAAAACGCCGTATACCACGTCACCACTCGGAGAGGGGCAACTGCGGGCATATACTGCTTTCCGTATAGCAATAGCACAATCCATTCGCCAAACAAGCAAAACAGCGCAGACACCGCAATCGCAAAATAAAAGACGATGGCATATAACTGACGGTTTTTCTTCTCGTACAACACGATATTTTTTTTGTGCGCCTCCATGATCGACGGATACATAGAATCGACAATGGCCGAGAGCACAAACGACCACATACCGCAAACCGCGGTGGCGGTAGCATAATATCCCACTTCAGTCTCGCCGAGCATATGCTTGAGCATAAATTTATCCATGTAGCCGTAAATGGCGACCATAAGACTCGGTAAAATAAAATGAACGCTTTTAGAGAGAAGGCGCTTGCTTGTGGATTTTGAAAACGACAAGCGCTTGCCACCGTGTTTTTTATAGAAAATCAGCAGCAACACACCCACGATCATATAATCCAATGATGTGGAAAAGGCAAACCATTCAACGCTTTTTTGAAGAAATAGCAGTACGATCTTATAGACCGATGTCAAGGCATATGCTATCAATAAAACAAAAGCGGTGACCTTCGACTGCAGTTTGGATTGAAACCAATAGTTAATTGTCTCGAAAATATTGAAGATCAATCCCATGCTACACAGTGCCGTAACGATAACCGTTGTCGTCTCGTCCGCATCCAACACACAAACCAGACACACGATTACCCCCACCGAAAGAACGCTGGAGATAGCGCGGAGTACTAGGGTGGTACCGATGATTTGTCCTTCCTCTTCAGGATGATCAATAAATTCTTTGACAAGCACGGAGTTGATGCCCAATGTACAAAATGCCATAAAAAAGGCAGTGTATGCAGTGCCATAATGGATCAGGCCGTAGTTTGACGGACCCAAATATCGCGCGGTCAATAAGCTGACGACCAGGCTGATGACCATTTGAGCGACTTTTCCAAAAATCAGCCATCCTGCATTTTTGAGCGATGCGCTTTTAAGCAATCGTTTTATCATGTTCCCATTTCCTTATTATCTTTGTGGGGGCTCCGCCCACCTACAAATTTTTAACACGCTTGCACTGCGATACAAACTCATTCTTTAAACCAATTATTGCGGATCAATGACGCCTTGCTACACGGTCCCTCTTGATACAGATCGCATGTCCCATTATGTTGAAGCTCGCGTATAAGATTTAATAAGCGCTTCGCAGCTACCTCTGCATTCCACAGATCTACGATCGTATGATACGCTTTTTTACCAAGCACTCGCTGCTCATCGGGATGATCGAGCAAAAATTTTACCTTGGTATATAAATCATCGACATTGCCGTTTTGGTAGATCAAGCCGTTTTCACGGTGCTTCATCAAAAACGGCACAGAACCAATTGCATGACTCGCCACAATCGCACATCCGCTATTCATGGATTCATTGAGGACAGCCCCCCAACCTTCACGAAAATCACTGGTAAACAAATAGATGCCTGCCCTCTCCATATAACCACGCACCGCATCAGAGCGCATCGTCCCCAGAAGGCGCACACAATCGGATACATCATGGTCATAAATCATCCGCTCAAGCGCATCTTCCATCTCTCCCATACCAATCATCTCAAGAGTAAAGCTATAGCCTTCCGCTTTCAACCTTCTCGCGATCTCGATGGCGTATTCGGGATGCTTCCATGTCAAAAATCTTCCACACCACAAAATTTTTGTGGGCTCTTTTTTTGACAGAAAGGCATCGACATTCTCATAATGTTTTGTCGGTGGAAAATATCCCCACCGATAGCTTTTACCGATAAAGGCACCGTGCATAGCAAAGTCGACCGTCGTATAAGCACTGGCAGACAGCAAAAACAACGACTTATACCTTCCGTATCGTTGCCAAAAGCGATACAACCGCGGTAGCCATTTCCACGGTTGATAGCCGCTTTTAAACACGCGCTCGGAATATTTGAGTACCAATTTTTTATTGTTTAATCGGTTTTGAACCATTTCAAGCGGGGCATTTCCTAAAATCAGCGTCTCACAATTATCAACCATATCGGCAATGCCATCAGAATCAAGAGCATTGTATTCCACTAAAAACGGCACCGTTGTTTCAGCGCTCCAGCCCATTTGTTCTCTTTCTTTCGAAAACGCCTCAGTAGCAACAAACGCAAAATCATGATCCGTTAACCGATCCCACATTTCACAAAGCGATTTTTGGTGATGATTATAGTAATTAGATAAAAACGATAATTTCATAGCTGTTCACCTTGTTCCCCCGACGAATCACGACATTGATTCACTCACCATGCGCTTATAAAGGGCAATATATTCTTCCAATTGCTGCTTTTTATCAAACAGCTCCGCATGTCGTCGACAATTAACTTTATGAAAGGGCATCTGCGTACAAATGCGAATGATTTCACGTTCCAAATGGTCGATGCGATCAACTTCCACCACAACACCGCACGACGGATCCAGACACTCGGGACTACCTCCCGTTTGAAATGTTACGATCGGGGTTCCACACGCAAGCGCCTCCAAATTCACAGTTGGAAATGTGTCTTCACGCGTGGGATTCACAAACACATCCGCCGTTGCATAGATCCGTGCCAGCTCCGATTGATTATTGGTGCGATGAATGGACAGAATGTTTTTCGGCAAATGATCATCGATCTCATCGTTGGTTCCAACTAATATGATTTGATAATTATCAGGTAAGCGCTTGGAAAGTGCCGTAAAAACATCTAACCCTTTATGGTATCCCCAGTCAAATGCCACTCCCAATACAATTTTTTTGTTTTCCAAGCCATATTTTTTTCGAAAATCCGATGCCGTCTCAGTAAACAACTGCAGATCAATGCCATTGTGAATGGTTACCACTGCATAATCCCCCAAAAAGGACTGCTTGACCAAATCGGAAAGCCAATCCGAGGGAGTCACAACAGTCAATCTCCGCACATCATTAAACCACTTTTTCTTAGCTTTCCAAACACTTTTGGTAAGATCAAACGGTGACGAAGAAAACCGTTTTCTTTCAGAACAATGATGACAACCTGTTTTCCATTTATCACACTGAGCAATGGTGAAATGCGAGCATATCGCCGTAAAAGCCCAGCAATCGTGTAAGGTCCACACCACGGGAATATCATGCGTTTTAATAAAACGAAACAACATGGGGAGGTTAATATAACTTCCATGCAAATTATGCAAATGAATGATATCGGGAGAATATTGCCTCACTTTTTTTAAAAAGCGTCTCGTTTTGCAAATACTTCCCGTCCCTTTGAGCATGGTAAACCGCGACCACCAACCGTGAAGACGGCTATCCCACTTTGAGCTAATCTCAATCACATCTTCCGGCGAACCCTGTTCTTTGCCGATATAACGACACGCCGATACACACTCAACTTCGTGCTCACTACATATGTCATGGATTGCCTTTGCGATATTTCCCGTGCTGCCATGCGCATACACCGTGTTAATTTGTAATACTCTCATCGTCCTTCTTCCCTGCTTCTTTTTGATGCTGCGAGAATACGCTGTTCATTCCGACCATACAACCGTTAATCAAGCAATAACACGCAAACAACCACGGCATGCCTACCAAAATGGGTTCTACAGTAAATTCCAACAACACTGCCGTATAGATCATTAGCAAGGCAATCTTGAACTCCGAAGGATACGATGTATAACGAAGAAGCTTATACAATGCCACGATCCCCATAATGAGTATCACTACCATCAAAATCAAGGCCACCACACCGTATTCATCATAACCGTCCAGGAGAAGATCATGTGCATAACCATATCGTTCTCTCATATGCAGACCGCCAAACGGATATTTCCACGCATTAACAAGAAAGGCTACTTTTGCATTTGTTCGTTCTTCATTTTCAAGAAATGCATGAAGTGATCCGTCAAAGCGGTCGAACAGCAAGGACTCCCGAAGATATTCCTGAATTCCTCCGACATTCAACGTATACACCATAGTAATACCGATCGCCAAGATGCCGATACCAAGAAAATATTTGATGGGACGAGAAGCCGATCCACGCCTCTTTTTCGGATATAGCATGCCCATGCAAAGCAAAATCAAAAATGTTATAATGGAGGTTCTTACCGCAAGCCGCAAATTATACAGTAGCATCAAAACAAGAGTAACCATTCCTACATAGCGATGCCATTTTTTGAACGGCAAAAATAACATGGCTATTGAGAGTCCAAGCATAAGACATGCAAGCGCACTTTGCCCCGTAGCCGCCATAGGAACACCGCTCCAAATATCATTGGTGTTTCGCTCCAGACTATTGCCAAGATTATAAATAAAATTCATAATGTAATGAGCAAAGGAGCCCAATGAGATCATAACAAGCACGGTATAGCCTTGTTTTGACGCATAGGTTATTCTTTCCGATAAAGAAACCTGCTTCGGGATATTCGCCACCACATTTGTACCAACCAAATAAAAGCAAAACGGCGCAAGGCAACGAAGCATAGATAAGATGCCCTCGTCAGCATTATATAAAGCCATGAGCAAAGACAAGCCCAGATAAATCAATGTCCCACGATACATCTTTATATGACGCTGAGCCACGAAAAGCACAAAGAAACAAATAAAAACAAAATAGAAAAATTTTGCTTGGAAATTCATCGCCGCCAAAAACAGCAGTCCGAAAACCAATACATTTTTCATTTGGTTCATATTAAGCTTTCGTATCATATGCCACCTCTTGAAGAAATGTCAATATCCTTTCAGATTGACAACGGGAATTTTTTTTCTGCACAATAAATTGTTGCGCTCGCTCACCAAAGCAGAGAAGCTCCTCCGAAGATTGCGACAGCGCTTTTTTAAGACTCTCCGCCAAATCCTCCATGCGATTACTCGGGACACTGAATACAAAGTCAAAATAATCCCCCGGGATCCCCTTTAATCTGGTAGTCACAAGCGGAGTTCCTGACAACATATATTCAATAGTTTTAGAGGGAAAGCTATACTGTGTAAATGCCTCCTCGGCATCTCTCGGATTGACAAGGAGCGTAGCCTGGCGTTCGCGCAAAAGGATTTCATCGTGTGAAACCGTTCCAAAATACCGAATGTTTGGATTCTTCGCAGCGCGGTTTTGAATTTCAGAAACCGCCGTGCCGCTTCCAAACAGCCATAGCTCGGTATCTTTCTCTCCCAATGCTTCAAACGCATCCAGCAATTGTATAATACCGTATCTTTCGTGTAGCATTCCTGCATACATAATAGCACGAACATCTGCTTTTTCTTCTGCTGTCGGGGTACGGACTGCGGAAATGTCGGCAATTCCTTCCATAACCATATACGGCTTATGCGGTGCCACGACCTCATGCATAGCCTCGGTTAAATAAATATATCCATCGTACTCTCCCTGCAAGCGTAGCGCAGGCATCAAATATTGTTTTTTTAATTTTGTCAATATAGAGTCTGATTTTTCATTGATATACATATCCCGCAAAAGATCTGGGACAATTGCCACTGTCTTCACACGATATCGCTTGGCATACGTTAAGATATCCTTCACCAAAAACGGAGGAATCGAATAGGTGACAATCATGCCGTTTTTTGCATATTGCTTCAACCAACGCTTCAACATTTTTCGAGCATCCAAACGGCGTGATATCTGCTTTATAACGGGAACGTTGATCGTATGTAACCAGCGGCATGTGTAACCGGAAGGAAGACTTTCGATATTTTTTCCAAAAGATAAAAGATGAGAATTCGGGAATGTAGGAATCATGGGAAAGCTGTGTATTTCTATATCTGCACCATTATAAAAAAAACCATCCAATAATGCAGATTCAAACAAAACAGGAGCAATAGATGGCTTGTTTTTACATCCATTCAGCAATTGATCGTATTCCTTTAGATTACACACTGTCCCAAAATACAAAATCTTCATTGCTCACCTTTTATGCCGATATTTCGTATCTTTTCGGCCATCGCGAAAAGATCTCCTTGTTCTACTACGTGTTCAGACGATACCGTTTCTACGCTTCCACCAGTACGGTAAGTGAAGCAAGGGATGCCACAGGAAAGGGCTTCCAAATTAACGGTCGGATATGTATCTTCGTAGGTAAGGTTTACAAACACATCTGCAGCAGTATATATCTCCGCTAATTGTAACTTACTATTTGTTCTCTCAATACCAAGCATTGATGGGGGAATCTTGCGTAGCTGTTTTTTATCAAGCCCTACCATAACAATTTTATAAGGTTCATTCAGTATCTCGGCAAGCTTAATAAAGTCCGAAAAGCCCTTTTTGTCATTCCAAGCAGAGCAAACGCCTAGTACAATTTTTTTATTTTCTAAGCCATATTGGGTACGGAAATTGCTCGGAATCGGTTTGAAAATTTCCGTGTCAATCGTGTTGTGCACGACTTCTATGGGATAGTTCTTCAAAAAGCTTTGTTTTACTTGCTCCGCAAGCCAATAGGACGGCGTAATCAATGTCATACTTTTTACGCCGCAAAAAGCCTCTCGTTTTCTGCGATAATTTTTTGCACAACGATCTAAAAATACACTTTGGGGATATTCTCGCTTCTGGATGCAATGTCGGCACTGCATTTTCCATTTCTCACATTGAACCATTGAGTAATGCGCACAATGCCCCGTAAAAGCCCAACAATCATGCAAGGTCCACCGTACCAACATATGCGGACGCGATTTGATCCATTGAAATAACTGTTCTATATTCAAATAATATCCGTGAAGATTGTGTAACCACAACACATCCGGATTATATGTATCTGCCCACTTTATAAATCTATTTGTTTGCCTGAAAGCATTAAAGCATTCATTATCAAGTAGCCGTGCTTTCAATGCGTTGGTATATACATTAAAATTTGTTCCTATACGATAAGAGATCCCTTGGTATTTTTCAGGAATATTTTCTCTACCGTATGCGATTTTTACTTCATGACCCTCGGCCATATATTTTTCTGCTAAATCGGTCACGATCCGTCCGGTACTACGAATACCGCAAACGGAGTTGATAAACAACACTTTCATAACTGATACCAAAGTTGTAAAAAGAGGACGGCCTCTTTTTCGTATTTTTATATTTTTGTAAAAAGTAATAGCCGGGGTGGCTACGTTTTGGGCATAGCCACCCCAGGGTTCAAATAAAATTATCTTGCTTCGTAAGCAATGTTATTGTTGATGGCAAATTGCTCCGCATAGGAGCCGCTCGCCACATTCAACACAACATTTGTAGAACCGTTGAAGGCGTTATGGTAAATGTACGTGACACCGTCGAGGATATAGACATTCTCCAGATTATAACAATCACCAAAGCCATACGCGCTGATCGACGTCACGGATTCAGGCAATACCACGCTCTTCAAGGACGGCAGGTTCATAAAGGAGAGAACGCCGATGGAGGTCAGCTTACTGCCTTCCTCAAATACGATCTCAGTCACGTTCTGAGCAT